>NZ_ML776472.1:4864040-4866307 GCF_009846485.1 Sodalinema gerasimenkoae IPPAS B-353 | reverse complement strand
GATAAGCTGCGGGGAGGAGCATAGGTGGGTCGTCGTTAACGATTAACGATTGAGCTGCTCTGGAGAACAGTGAGCCGGCGTTGTCTGGGGAGGAGTAGGTGAGCCATCCGGTGTTGCAGCCGAGAGAACCACCGACCCCTCCCCATTGACGTGCCAGCCCTGAGCTTCCACTAAGGGGGCGGTTTCCTCTTCCTGAATCATGGTGGTGTCTGATGAGTCTTCTTCTCGGGAACGCCAATCGAGCCAAGCCAAACACTCACCTCAACCAAGACTATTTTTCAATAACCTTGCTATACCTCGACACTGGGGCAGGGCGAACGGCAATTCGACTGTCGCTCATTGAACACCGTTCACCCCTATAACCATCTCGGGTACGAGTGCCTGGACAATGATAAAAACAGAAGTAATACCATTTTTCAAAAATTGTGCCATAGATGTCTGTAGGGGCGAACCGCAAGTGGCGCGCCCTCTTCGGTTTGTATGTCTGGCAAGGATTTCAAAAAATGGTATAAAACTCGTCATATCGTAATTTCCATACTGGTGATGCGCAGACTCTATGGCAGAGAGGGAACACCAGAAAAGATCATTGGTAAAGGGTGTACCTTATCAGATTGGGAAACGCTATATCCAGTTGCCAACTAATATATACGCTGACCAAAAATAAGGAAGTAAATAATCATCATGGGCCAACAAACTGAGCTGAGCTTGTCGTAACGCTTCTGCCTTAGTTGTCCCCGGAATACCTAAATGCTGATAAAACACTGACATAAATAACGAAGTTGCGGCATCGTCAACTTGCCAGAGGGTGGCGAGAGTACTGCGGGCCCCCGCTCGTACGGCCACTCCCGCTAAACCCAGGGTGGCGCGATCGTCGCCAGTTGCCGTTTCGCAGGCACTCAGAACTAAGAGTTCTAGAACCTCCGATTCCCCATCCTCTCCTCGTTGGCGGAGTAGGGTTTCTAACTCCCGCACGTTGACGGGGGTATCATAGGCCAAAATAAAGGTATTTTCTGCCTGAGAACTAAATTGCCCATGGGTGGCAATGTGGATGATTGGGGAGGGAAAGTTACGGATTTCCTCAGCCAGAGAGGTGCGGGTGAAGCCGGTGTTGAGCAACTGGCGACTGGGGTTGACTTGATCGGCGATCTTTTGCAGTTCTCCAGGGACATGAATGAGAGCCGAAAACCCATGTCGGGCTTCAGATAAGCCAGCGGCTAAGGCGGTGAGGCGATCGCGCGATCGCTCTCCCGTTTCCAACAGCTGCATTCCTGGCGTTAGAGCCACACGGTAGCGTTCAATGAGATAGTCCTCTCCATCATGTAGGGCAGCGATGGGGATATTCCGCAGTCCGCCATCAAGGACAAAGGTGAGGGTTTCCACGTCACTGTCCTCTAACACTGCCTCTAGGGGGCGAATCACCCAATCATAGAGTTGTTGGGATTGTTGCAAAACATTTGAGAGACTGGTGCTAACTCGTCCGATATCTGAGCGAAATTCACGTAATTTGTTATTGATTTCCGCTTGGGGAACGGCGGTTTCATAAAACTGTAGAGGTTCTCCGGGAAGAGAGACAATGGTGGTTAGACGCTCGGGCAGAATAATGGAGTAAAGAATGGCGGCATTGGGGTCAATGTCTTCGACGGAAACGGGGGTGGTATCTAAACAGGCATCCCGGAAAAAGTTGTCTAATTCAGCGAGTTGTAAATCTTCGATCGCCTCTCGGGCTTGTTGTAAGTTCTTCTGGCTGGGATTGGAGTCTGATAGCAGCAGATCCACATATTCCCGATAGACGGGTTCGACAGTTTCTCGGAAGTCATATTGAACCTCAGGGTTCATGGCGACCAAATCGCTACGGATGGATTGCAGGGTGGTTAGGGCAATTTGGTAGGCATCCTGGGCGGCTTCGGTTTGGCCCTGGGCCTTGAGTAATCGTCCGAGCTGCCAATGCCAACGATAGGCAATATCTCCAGCATCGATGGACTGGGCCAAGACGATCGCCTCACGGGTTAGGGTTTCGGCCATCGGCCACTGTTGGGTCGTTTCATAGAGAGTGCCGAGGTTGCCGAGGGCATGGGATTCGGCGCGGCGATCGCCAATCTCGCGGGCCTGTTGGACAGCGGTGGCCAGAACCTCCGCCACCTGACGGGAGTTCTCACCAGCGGACATGAGATGGCGGGCAAAGCGAACCCGGGCGTAGATGCTGCGGCGACTGGGGGGAATTTGGCTGAGTTGATGGGCGATCGCCGTTTGTAGCCTGGCGATCTCCT
>NZ_ML776472.1:4012521-4137421 GCF_009846485.1 Sodalinema gerasimenkoae IPPAS B-353 | reverse complement strand
AATTTCAGCCCCGATGGCACGATGGTGGTCTCGGCTTCCTCCGATGGAACGGTAAAACTGTGGCGGGTGAGCGATGGTCAACTCATTAAGTCCTTTGAGGGTTATTCTAGTTGGGTCAACAGTGCGAATTTCAGCCCCGATGGGACGATGGTGGTCTCCGCTTCCCACGACAACACGGTGAAATTGTGGCAGCTGAGCAACATACCGTGCTTAAAAGCAAGCGCCCCCAGGAGTATTGATGGACGTTTAAAAACTTGGTGGACCAAAAAGAGAAATTTAATTGTGGCAGTGGGAGCAGTAATCCTCATTATTTTTACCATCATGCCTTTAGTCCGTAGTCAGGGACCGTCTGAAAGCAACAATGCCAATACTGTTGAGGTTGCCACCAATCAAGACAAGCAAGAAGAAGCCGTAAATTATTTAGATAAGGGATATGAATATGATAATGCGAAAGAATATAAAAAGGCAATTCAAAGCTATAAAAAGGCAATTCAGGTTGCTCCTGGTTTTGCTCCAGCCTATTTTAACCTAGCTTTCACGTATAAAGAGCTAGGTGACTACGAACTAGCTATTCAAAACTTCACGAAATTTATGGAGATATTTGGCGACGATCCTTTTGCCTATAACAATCGTGGTTTTTGCTATAGTAAGCTCCGAAAATACAAAAAAGCAGTTGCAGACTATGATCAAGCAATAAACCTCGATAAAGATTATGCTGAGGCCTACTACAATCGAGGAAAGATAGCTAGTCATCAAGGTAAGCATCAAGCTGCAATCCAAGATTTTACAGCAGCAATCAATCTAAAATCAGAGAACTCTGATTGGTACTCAGACCGAGCAGACTCTTATAACAAAATCGAAAAATACAATAAGTCTATCAAAGATGCAACTCAAGCCATAAAACTTAATAGTGATAACAAAATAGCCTACAATAACCGAGGAGTTGCTTACTATTATCTAGGAGATTATAAGCAGGCAATTCTTGATTTAGATGAAGCTCTGAGGATTGATCCTTCTTTTTATCAGGCTCTAAAAAACAAAAAATTAGCTAAAGAAAATGCAAGACGCTAATTACTAACCCATCTAACCTTGATGTCAATTCAAAGATGTCAATTCAAATTCCTCTCATCTCCCCTCCCCGTTAGGCCCAAGACAAAAGTTCGGCAAACTACTAGACTATATGAGGAAGCCAAGCAACGGCTCGGGTAACACTTGCCCGCCATAGCAGCGACTGACTTGAAGAGTTTAGAGCAGCCACCTCATCAGTTTTCGGGTTTGTTGTTCCCTAGCAGCAAATTTTTACCAGCCGATTGAACTCCTTTCCCCATCGTCAACCCGCCCATGAAATGTCCCATTTGCGAAAGCCAAAATCCTGACTCCTCAGAGACCTGTTCCGTCTGTGGCTATGACTTGACCCCTTACCCATCTGTACTGGGTCAGATTCCTGAGACGTTTTTGGAAAAGGAACGGCAGCGAGTGGCGGCAGCGAAACGGGTTTGGGAAACAGTTCAGAGGCAAGTGGCAGCAGCAGAACAGCAGTGGGAACAAGCCCAGGCGCAAGTGACAGCGGCGGAAGCGAAACAAGCGCAACTGGAGGCTCAGTTACGGCAATTTAAAGCTCAGGAGTCGAGGAAGTCGCAGGGGGGAGACTCATGAACGTATAAAGTCCTTCCGGGGTGATTCCGATGCGGTCACAAGTGCCAATTTCAGCCCCGATGGGACGCAGGTGGTCTCCGCTTCCGCCGACAAAACGGTGAAACTGTGGCGGGTGAACATCCCACATCCCCTCATCCAGCGCACCTGTAATTGGCTAGTTCCCTAACTCATCCATGCAAAGACTTCAACCACACCGTCAATCCAGCCGCGAGGCTCTTCTCCCCATCACCCCTAAGACAAGGGTTCAGCAAACGACTACACTATAACAAGCAAGCCAAGTAGCGGCTCCTGCAACCTACACCGGCCACAGCACTGACTCACTATGGGATATCACATCGGACTCGACTTCGGAACCACCAACTCCATCGTCTCCTACTGGCAAGACGGCAAACTCGAAGCGTTCCAATATGGTGGGGAAAATGGCCAAAAATATGTCCCGTCTTTCATCGCCTATGATGATGAGTTCATCGAAATCGGCAAATCGGCCCGAACCACCGCCACTAACCATCCCGAAGTCCCCAGTTATGGCAACTTCAAGATGGACTTACCCCTCGATGACCAGTTCGGCAACCGCTACGACTCCGCCAAAACACCCCAAAGCGTCACCACCGACTATCTACGAGAACTCCTCCTCTCGACGGAAAATTCCTATAGTTTTCAAGCACAGCAGGGGCCAATTGCTGGACTGGTGGTGTCGGTCCCGGAAATTTGGCAACGAGATATTTCGAATCGAGGCCGGGAGCGATTGCAAACCCTCATTGCTCAACATCTCGGACTAGAGGAACAACTGATTCAATTAGTCAGTGAACCGGTGGCCGCCGCTGCCTATTATGCTTGGGAAAGTCAACAGCGTCAGCAAGAAACCCAAGACCCCCCTTTTGAGGGCAATGTCCTCGTTTGTGATATGGGTGGGGGAACGTTTGATGTCAGTCTCTGCCGAGTTTATGGGGAAAATAAGGTTGAAGTTCTCTATTTTGATGGACAGGGAGACCGGGGACTCGATGCGGCGGGGGTTGCCTTTGACCGCCGCTGTGTTCGCTTGGCGTATCAGCAGAAACATGGGAGTTCTCCTGATGAAAATAGTACGGAGTTTTTGCATCTTTTACAGCAATTTGAAGCCGTCAAAATTAGCGGGCATGATAAATACAGCAAAAAAATAAAGAATTATTTAAAGTCCCCTCAAGACCTGGCTGAGCAAATTCTTTATAGTTTTAATGGCTATCGCTTAAATCATAAGCAAGTCCAGGAGGCATTTCAACCCATAGCTGAGGGCATTCAGCGGGTCATGGAACGAGTGACGACGTGGTTGAAAGAGAATAATACAACCTGCGATCGCCTCTTTTTGGTCGGCGGATTTTCCCAGTTTCTCCTCGTCCGAAATACCATTCTCGACAGTCTAGGAAACCACTTAAATCGAGAGCAAATTGAACGTCAATTCAACTTAATTGAAAGTGCCTTTGCCATTTCCTATGGCGCCTGTTTAATCGCCAACGGCTTAGTCCAACCCAGTGAAACCTACATTCATAGCCTGGGAATCACGGTGCAATGGGTCGATGGAGAAACCATAAAAATCAGCGAAAAAGACATCCCACTTGTCCAAGGCGGAACTTACTTAGATGACCTCATATCGGTCAAATTTGCTGATATTCCTCCCCTAGCCAGTTTTCAAGTGAATGAACCCCTACAACTCACCCTCTGGGTGGATCCAAAATCCCGAGGAACCCCCCTCAAACTGGAGTTAAAAGATACGGTTAAACTCCCCCAAGCCAGCAGTGAGGATAAATGGCGGGTGGGGATGCGAGTGAACCGATCGCACATCGCTTATTTAGTGGTTGAATCGGTCTGTGGTCGCAAGCGAGGAGAATATGAACTGGGAAATATTATTGCTCAACTTTTCCCGTCCTTTGTCCTGTTTGAATAAGCCAAAAATTGGCGAAATACTTCTGTTCCTGTTCTCCGGTATTTGCTGACTATGCCACCGTCTCTACAACGCTTAATTCAACTGGCCCAAGCTTTAGAAAACTCTCTCCAACAGGGTCAATCTCCCCTAGACTTTGACCAGATCGAACAGCCGTTTCAACTCATCGCAACGGGAATCGAGGTTTGGGAACAGCTTTATCCTCCAGAGATCTTACGACAATTAGCCCAAACCGACCCAGATACATTGGATGCGTGGGCGATCGCCCTCTCCCAGACTCTCGAACAGCAACTGGCCCTCCTCAACACCTGGATTCCCCATCTGTCGAGTCTCCCAGTTCCCCAGACTCTCCAGCAGAAACTCCAGTCGTACTACCAAGACATCGCCAGCATCAGCCGCGAGAAATCCCAACTTCTCGACTCGGCTAGTACCCTCCTGAGTCGGGAACAGGAGTTACGCCGTCACGGCCAAGAATTGGACCAACTCAAACAAACCTGTCAACGCCTCAACCACATGGAGGCGGAACTGAGAACCACCGATTTAGGGCAATTGCAACAGCAAAATCAGGAGCGATCGCAGGCCCTAACCCCCGAATACGAGCAATTACAAGCCCTAGAACAGGAAAAAGCCCAACTGGACGCCGATTACGCCGCCATCCAACAGCAACGCCGGACCTTAGAAGCGGAAATCCAGCGACTGCGATCGCGTCGTCAGCAACAAGACCAACAAACCGCCACCAGTAGCCAAGATCTCATCCAACTCAGCCAAGCCGAACGCCAACGCCTCAGCGACCTCCTAGCCAGCGTTCTGGACGATTTAGAACAGGAACGCCAAGACTACCAACAGGTGAACGGGGAACTGCAAGGGGCGATCGCCCAATTCAACCAATACCAAGAACAAACCGAAGCCATCCGCAGCCATCTCCAACAACATTACCAACACAACGCCGACCTCAGCCAACGTCTCCCCGTCAACCGCCAAACTATCGACCCCCTCCTGAACCAGATTCGTCAACAGCTTCAGCAGATTGACCAAGAATTAGCCATGGCCCAACAGCATCACGCCGAATCCCAACGCAAACAGTCTTTCAACTTCTCCTCATGACCCGACTCAACCTCGCCGAACTCTGTCCTAGCAGTCGCAGTCTCGGACCGGGGAACCGCTTTATCCTCTGGGTTCAGGGCTGTTGCTTCAACTGTCCCGGTTGCATTTCTCCCGACTGGATACCCCAGACACAAGGAACTCTCATCGAAGCCAAACAACTCGCCGAGATTATCCTGTCCCGTCCCAACCTGGATGGAGTCACCGTCTCTGGAGGCGAACCCATGTTACAGGCGATCGCCCTCAGCGAACTCTTTAGTTTCTTGCGACAGAAACGAGACCTTTCGCTCATCTCCTATAGCGGATTTACCTTAGCACAACTCCAGGAAAAAAACAACCCTGAAATCAACAAAGTTCTCAACTATCTCGATGTTTTAATTGACGGGTTATACATCGATGACTTGAATGACAATCGAGGCTGGCGGGGGTCAAGCAATCAAACCATTCACCTATTGAGCGATCGTCATCGCCGAGAGCAAGAGCAATTTGAACAGGGAAACCGAGAGGTAGAAATCCATCTACGACCTCAAACCGCTCTCATGGTTGGCGTTCCCCCCACCCGAGTCAAACAGGACTTTGAAACACTCTAAACAAAACAGGTCGTCCAGTTTCAGGGAAATCAGGAGAATTTAGGGCAGATCCCCCCCCTTACCGTAGGGGCGAAAAATCCCCTCCTGGGAGGGGTTAGGGGTGGGTTCCCCTACAATGTGATGTCGAAGGCAACCTATTATCCCCATTTCTTGAAGACCCTTCCAGGTTCAGAAATTACTCCCCATAATAACTGCTCGTCACCTTACCCCGAAACACCACATACTGATAAATGTTGTAGAACAACATAATCGGAATCAACACCCCAATAAAAATCAGCATGAACACCAACGAACTCTGACTCGCCGCCGCCTGATAAATGGTGATATTGGTGGGAATAATAAAGGGAAACACCACCAACGCCAAGCCCAAAAATGTCAACAAGAAAATCAGAATCGTCAACACAAACGGCGCCACATCCCGCTCCTTCGACAAACTGGCCCATAACCGCCAAATCAAAAACGTCCCAATCAGGGGAATGGCCGCAAAAATATAGACAAAGGGCGGGTCAAATAACCGTTGTCGCGCATACTCGACAAAAATCGGGGTGGAAATGGTAATCGCCACCGCCCCCACCAGGGTCGTAATCGCGGCAATCTTGGCCGTCTTGCGGTGGGTGACTTGCAACGACCCCTCCGTTTTCAACACTAAATAGGTTGAGCCAATCAAGACATAGCCCTGAATCAAGGTTAACGCCACCAGCACCGATTGAGGAGTTAGCCAATCCCAGGTTCCACCGGTAAAATGGCCCGCTGCGTCCACCTCAATTCCTCCTAACACGCCCCCCAGGGCAAATCCTTGACCTAATGAAGCCAAAAAACTACCAATGCCAAAAGCATAATTCCAAAACATCTTACGATTGGCGTGTTCCCGAAACTCAAAGGCAACAGCCCGGAAAATAAAGCCAAACACCATCGTCAAAATGGGAATATACAGCGCACTGAGAATCGTGGCATAGGCGAGGGGAAACGCCCCAAACAGCGCCCCACCCATCAACACGAGCCAGGTCTCATTGGCATCCCAAACGTTGCTCAAACTGGTCATTAAGATGCCGCGACGTTCCTCCGTCGAGGCGGTGAGGGAGAGAATCCCCACCCCCAAATCAAACCCGTCGAGCATCACATAGAGAAACAGGAATAGGGCCAAAATCGCAAACCAAACCTGCGGCAGAAAAAGATCTAACGTTTCCATACTTTGCTCCTATTTGGCCTCCGCTGGACGACTGTCGGGACTATGTTCAGCGGGATTTGTGCCTAAATCCGTAATTGCACCGGGAAGGGGACGGTCAAGATTAGGTCCTTTTCGGATGATGCGGCTTCCAAAATAGAGAGCGGCGACAAACAACAGGGAATAGACCAGAATAAACAGCGTCAGCGACCCCACCACATTGCCCGGTGGCACGTTGGAGACGGCATCAGCGGTGCGAATCTGTCCATAGACGACCCAGGGCTGTCGGCCGACGCAGCGGACCACCCAGCCCGATTCCACGGCCAAATAGCCTAGGGGACCGGCAAACATCCAACTCCACAGCAACAGCCGTTGTTGGCCAATCTCCTCGGGGCTGAGTTTACCCCGCAGCCATTGAATCACGGTGACTCCCATCAAAGCGGCGAAAAAGAAGCCTACCCCAACCATGACGCGGAAGGCGTAATAAACTAAGCCCACCATGGAGGGACGGTCTTCGGGTTGCCATTCTTTTAAGCCGAGAACGGGTTTTGAGAGGGTTGGCTTCAGTTCCAGGATATAGCCCAAACCGTTGGGAATCGAGAGTTCCCAATCATTGCGTTCAGCGGAGACATTGGGCAGGGCCAGGAGACTCCAGGAGGCTTTTTGGCCGGCGGGAATGGTCTCCCATTGGGCTTCCATGGCCGCGAGTTTGGTGGGTTGTCGTTCGTAGACTTGTTCGCCGTTGAGGTGACCCACATAAATTTGCAGGGGGGCCACGGCGATGGTGGCGGCTAGGGCGATTTTCAGGGAACGGTTGAAGAATTGCGGATGTCGTCCCCGCAGCAGGTACCAAGCACTAATCCCGCCAATGACAAAGAGGGAGGTTTCTAAGGTCGCCAGGAAGGTATGGGCGACACTATTGACCATAAAGGGGTTGAAGATGGCTTGGAAGTAGTCGCTGACGACGAATTTCCCATCGACGACTTCTCCACCGGCGGGGGTTTGCATCCAGGAGTTGGCGGTGAGAATCCAGAAGGTGGAGAGGTTGGCCCCAAAGGCCACCATAATCGTCGAGAGGTAGTGCATGAGGGGAGGGACTCGCTCCCAGCCAAAGAGCATAATTCCCAGGAAGCCGGCTTCTAGCATGAAGGCCATGGAGGCTTCAAAGCCGAGAATACTACCGAAGAAGTCTCCGACGGCTTCGGAAAAAGGACCCCAGTTGGTTCCAAATTGAAACTCCATGGGAACACCACTGGCGACGCCAATGCCGAAGTTGAGGACGTAGAGTTTGGCCCAAAAGCGAGCATGGTGGTAATAGTCGGGGTTGCGGGTTCGTAACCACATCCCTTCGACGATAACTAGGTAAATGGCCATCCCGGTGGTCAGGATGGGCCAAAGCATATGAAAAATTGCGGTTAAGGCGAATTGCATCCGCGATAACACTAATGTGTCTTGGAGAAACTCCATAGCGGTAAGTCTGATTGAAGAATGCAGCGCGTGGGAGAACATCTCCCGTACTTGTTATATCGCAAACCTCTCAAAAAATGGAACGACAAGCGGTCAAAGAGTCCTGAACTATTCTGAGATAACCGGGTAATCTCTATCTAGGGGAGGATTACAAGTTGACCCGTCATCTGCACCCCTCAACCCCAGGGAGATGGGGGTGATCGCCCTTCCAGCCCTCTGCCAACCTCAACTCGCCCCGACGGAGCAAAAACCAGACTAGATGGTCTAAAATTAGGGTCTAAAATTGTTGCAATTCTTGAGCTGATATGCTAGTGATTCCAGGACCGCTAAACATCCAGATTACAGGATTTTTTGGGGGCGGCATTTTCCCCTTAAATGGCTTGATATTGACTTGAATTTCAATTAAATTTATGCTAGGTAAAACCCGAGAACCTATCAAGTTAATTCTTAACATCTCCCTCAAGGAATCTTCAAATCTACCCGAATGAGGCGAGACGGATTCAAGAGAGAGGGAACTAGAGAATCTTTTCCCCTTGCCACGTTTTTTTGTCTGATTCTCTTATAAAATCAAAATGTGACCTGAGTAATCCTGAGTCATTGGAGCAGACATTAGACGAAATTCCGCTCTTAAACGTTCCCAAACTCCCCAAATCATTAGAAATTTTAAGACCTGAAACAAGGCGGTTCTACAAGTGTCACAAGCTCAGAGGGCAAGACTGCTGCCAATCTTTAACATGTTTCGGCAACCGGATTGACTTTTGAGAGAGCCAGATATAGACTCAAACCGACACGCTGCGGTAACAAGCCCAATTGAGATCTTATTTTTCAAACACGGTAGCATCATGAAACCCATCCGCACCCCATTTGAACCCATGACTAAACTTCTATCCCCATCGCTCGGTCGTACCCTAGCCGCCGGTGCTGGAGCTATGCTTCTGCTGTGGAGCGCCCCCGCTGAAGCCCTTGAAACCATCATCATCCGCTACAACCAAGACGAAGTCACCGTCACCCTCGACGACATCATCAACTTCGGACGTACCGGAAATCTCCCCGAACTCGAACAACTCTTAGTTGACCAGGAGGACCTCCTGCAAGACGCCGTAGGGGATGTTCTGAACGTATTACAAACCGCTCTAACGCAAGAAGTGCGCCTGAGTTCCCGTCTGCGCCAAGACATTGCCAACTTCCTCAACAGCAGCACCGGCGAATTTGTGGTGCTGCAACTCAACCGCGTTGTTAGCAGTGCCGATGACACCGATGATATCGAGTCCTTGCGCAGTGCGCTGATTAACGTCTATGAGACCAACGAATTTGTCTCGTTCCTAACCTTGCTCGAAGCCTATCCCGAGCGGGTGGTACGAGTCAATGCCACTGGTTTACAGGGCGTTGTCCGCGATGTCGATCTATTCGTCAACCAAATCGAGCCGGCCTTAAACGTGATTCGTGACTTGCTGCAAGACTTTGTCTGCGAACCTCGTAGCCAAGGCCATCTCCCCGGAGAGAGCGAATCTGCTTCAAATCCTGAGGTGGAGGGAAGCGGTCTACAGGTGTACCGTTCTGACTCAGGCTTAATCTTAGAACCCTCCCACTCTCAATTCGCCCAAACTCCTGTCCACTAAACCCTAGAGGTCCTTATGTTTAATCGAAATGGTTTAGGCTCGAAGCCCGCTTCAGCCCCGAAGCCATCTGTACCTCGCCGATCTTGGGCAACCCTTTGTGGTATCGGAGCAGGACTCATGGTTTCGACGCTGGGGATGGGGCGTGCCAATGCCGCTCAACGGCTGGTGGTCACCTATGGCCCCGCTGACCGCAGTATCCCGATTTCTCAGTTAGAAGAAGTCGCTGAAACGGGGGTGATTCCTCGGAATGCCTCAGTGTTACGGTTCGTCGCCAATCAATCGAATTTGTCTGGGGAAGATCTCCAAGCCATCCTCACTCAAGAGCTTGGTGTGAGCTTGCGGTTCATCGATGATGTGACCTACACCCTACCTGGGGAATATGTCTTGTTCCAACTCGGACAAGTCTTTCATAATCGAGCCAGAGTTGCTGAAATTCAGTCTCTACGGGCTGCTTTAATTAACTCCGTCAGCAATGATGGTCGCATTTCTCTGTTGCAGTTTCTGCAAAACTATCCCAACCCAGATTTGTATATTGATGGGTTCAGATTGCGGGGGAATGCGCAGGATGTGGTCAATGTCATCAACGATATTGGCGATCGCCTCGCCGGACCCATTGCCGTTGCCCAAGATCTGATTGACAGTTTAGTCTGTGAGCCAGCTCAACGAGACTAATCCTCAATCCCAGATTCATCACGATAGCGATGAACAATCCAGCTTAGACAGCTAAACACCGAAAAACCTTATCTGGGTCTTTATCTGACGTTTCGTCAATGTCCCGTCTGGTTTGTCCATTGCTACCGCCAAGTCACCCTCCCGATGTTCGGAGCCTGAGCATCGGGATTTTTATTGCCCAAATACCTTCACATCTCCCTCTTGTCCCAGAACTAGGCGTAACCGTAGGGGGCTATCGTGGGGAGAGGCGAGGGATTCCCCCAGTTCAGGAATTTGACTGTACTCTTGGAACTGAACCGCCGAACGGCCGAGGGGGGAGACTCGGGTTAGGGTTCCCGACTCATCTAAGACCAAGGTATATTCCAAACTTTGATTTAAGCCCTCGGGAGGTGTCCAGCGTTGTTGGAAATAGCGGCGCACCTCCGTCACCTGAGGCACGATATCAAACACTGTCTCTTGATCATCCCCCACAGGAACCGGCCGTGTCAGCGGGGCGAAGGGTTCTGGTTCGGGAATCTGAGAGAAATCAATCCAGGGAGCTGCTTCTGGCCCAGATAGGGGTTGTTCAAACAATAAATCTGGGGGGTCGGAGCTGCCTGGGAGAGGAGAAGACGCGGCTGGAGTCTCGCTTGAGGACGGGGGGGACGTGGGGAGTGATGTTTGAGCGGGAGGGGCGATATCTAAGGGGGTAACGCGCTCTGGGGGCGGTGCGCTGGAGCGACTCAGGGGCGGTAACTCGGCGATCGCCGGCGGGGGAGGAGTCGGCAGGGTCTCGGGTGGGGCCAGGGATTGGGCCGCGAGGGTTCCCAGAACGGTCTGGCCGAAGACTCCCGTTAAGGAGTCCCAGCTCTCCAGAGTTGCGGAAGGAGGCGAGGGGTCTTGGGAGGGAGGATTCTCAGCCAAGGGGGCTAAGGCCATCACTAACCCCCCTGTGGCCACGACTCCCACTAAGGGACTGAGCCACGGCGGGAGACCATCGCCCTCGGGCTTAACGCCTACCCAAGACTCCCAATCCGCCAGAAAGCTCTCTAAGGCGGAGAGGACATCAAACAGTTGTAGGGTTCCCAAACGAATCACCGCGCCACTATCTGGGGTCGCTAGGGTTCCTAAGACTAAATTATGAGCGGCTAGGCCCTGGGGTTCCATATAGGTGGCGGCGCGGGGTTGGGAGACGGCGGCGATGGTGGTCCCGACTCCCTTGGCGATCCCTCGCTTGACCCTTCCCCCATAGGATGACTCAGGAGGAGCAGCCAGGGCCTCTAGGTGCTGAGCTGATTGGCTTAGGAACCCCTGCACATACCCGCGCACCAATTGACTCAAATGAAACAGTTGCGCCTGATCTCCAGACACCACTTTCTGGTCGTCGTTCGGGAGGCGGGGGTCATCCAACACCAACTCAAAGCGCAGATTCGACAACCGGGGTCGTTGGCGAGACGACAGGAGCGATCGCCGTCCCACCACCGTTAAGCGACAGGTGGGGGGCGTATATGAGCGTTCTAACCGCGCTGACCAAATCTGTCCAGACCAGTGACCCTCTGCCATCGCTTACCTCCGTTAATTCAATCGTTGAGAGAATATCCTCTAAGGTTGGGCAAGGCCCCTTGTTAGGGAGAGCCTAAATCCAATCCCCATGCCAAATGGCGATCGCCATCGGGACTACTATAAAACACGAGATCCACTAACAATTTAAGAGCCAACGACTCCACTAGGGTTAATTTTAGGGTTCCCAGAGAGCGTTGTAGATAGCCCTGCGTAAATCGTTGCAAATACTCAGACAGGAGGACAGCTTCTCGTGCTGGACGTTCAAGCTGAGTATATTGTTCTAACAAGGCGATCGCCCGGCGAATGGTCTCCTGATGTTCTTGGGCCAGAGCGCAAATGAGCTGACTCAGAATCAGCAGTTGTTGCCGCTGAGGCAGTTTTTGGGCTAGGGCGGGGTGTCCCTGGCGCAACTGTTCGAGACTCTGGCGATCGCCCAAGTCGCGCTCTAGTCCCAAGGTTACCACGGTTGCCCAAATGTCCTCACTCGATAGGTTCAGCAGGGCTTGTAGGGCCAGTAAGGTTAAGTCTAGGTGAAGCTGGGGGTCAGGGGTGGGCACAGGGAAGAAGAAGGCAAGAGGCAAAAGGCAAGAGGCAAGAGGGGGGAAGAAGGCAAGAGGCAAGAGGGGGAATCTTGTAGGGGCGTACCCTTGTGGTCGGTGAGCGATAGCCGAACCGTGGTCGCCCTCTCTCAATTAGGCGTTGAGCCAGAGGGCGAGTAGGGCTAGGATGAGACTGACTCCGTAAAAGCGGGAGACGACCTGGAGTTCTGACCATCCTGATAACTCAAAATGGTGATGTAGGGGTGTCATTTTAAACAAACGTTTGCCGATGCCATCCGGATTCTTGGTCGCTTTATAATAGCTGACTTGGAGAATCACTGAGAGGGTTTCGGCGAATAATAGGCCACTCAGGAGAAATAACCCAAAAAGAACATTTCCCAAGATGCCGACACTGGCTAAGGCCCCGCCCAGGGCGAGGGAGCCGGTATCTCCCATAAAGACTTTGGCTGGATTGCGGTTATGGGCTAGAAAGCCTAAACAGGCCCCACTGAAACAGGCGCAGAAGAGTCCTAAACTGGGATGAGCGGGGGTGACCATGGCGGCTAGGGCTAAGAAGGCGATCGCCCCAATTCCGGCCATGAGGCCATCTAAACCATCAGTGAGATTGGTGGCATTACTTTCGGCAGTTAGCACAAAGCCGGCGACAATCCAGAAGAAAGTCCCGAGGGGTAAGAGCCAGCCGCCGGGGAACTCAACCGTTGTCTGAGTGGAAAACTCCGGGTTGAGTTTGGCCCAAGCACAAAAGAGAAAAGCAACGCCAATTTGTAACGAGAGCTTGGTTCGCGGTGAAATGCCGTCATTGGAGCGACGGCGAATCACCTGCCAGTCATCGAGCCAACCGATAAACCCGTAGGCCAACGTCAGGAGCGAGACGGCCCAGAGTGCTGCGAGACCTCCTCCGGTGATGCTGGGGGTCAGATAGCCCCAAATGAGGGCGATCGCCACGGCTAAGGGGACAAAGAAAATCCCCCCCATGGTTGGGGTTCCTGCCTTTTGCAAATGAGCCTGAGGCCCCTCTTGGCGGATACTCTGTTTCAGCTTCAGTTGTCGTAACTGGGGGACTCCCCAACGGCCAATCTGAGCCGAGGCTATGGCAGTCAGCAGCCAGGGGAGTGTGAAAGAGTCACCCAGAGTCTGCCAGTTGCCGCGATAACTATCGAGGGCGATCGCCCCTAGGGCCAGAAGCAGCGCCAACCCCCAAGAGAGGGCGGTTCCGCTCAGGGGTCTTCTGTCTGATCTCGATACTTTAGTATCCACAACGATTCCTCATGACACAGTGACGCTCCGTTACCTTCAGGCCGAGTTTAGGGGATGACGATTGAGAATTGGCTAGACGTCCTCGTCGTCGCTATCATCGGTATCCGTGTCAGTATACCCATCATCTTCTTCGCCAATTAGACCGAGTTCTTCGAGTTCTTCTTTACGGGCGGAGCGTTCCTCTTCCTCCCGAGGAATCAATCGCCCTGTGGCTTGGAGCCATTCTAAGAGAGAGGTTTCATTATTGGCAGGAATCAACTCCGCTTGTTCATGACGGGGAAGTTGACGCAGGGAGGGATTCATCGGGTCGATCATGGGCTGTTTAGGGTTATTTGACGCATAGACCTTTATGATTCTAAGACATTCTGGGAGTGGTGAGTCCTTTTAGGGGGGGGCGATCGGCTTCTAATCCCTTGGATTGCACCAAAACCCCGAATCCACCCAAACCTTGGGGATCGAATAGACCATGTAGCACCTCTCGACGCTGCATCACCCGCACAATATCGGCGGCGGTTGCCGCTTGGTTTCCTTGACCGAGGGCCGCGAGGCGATCGCCCAATCCTAGGGCCATCAAGAATAGAGCCTGGGGGGTAAATCCTTCGTAATCTAAGCCGCAGCGATCGCCCTGACGTTGCAGAGCGGTAAAGTCCACATGGGCCGTAATATCCTGTTCCCCCACAAAGCCATAGGGGTCATCATGATGCCGATGCTGGCGATAGCATTGTAGGGTTCCTTGCGATCGCTGGGGATGATAGTAACGCTGAGCCTCGTAGCCATAATCAATGGTAATGACATAACCCCGTTTGAGTTTCCGGGCCAGGGTCTCTAACCAAGACAAGGCCGCCAAATTGACCTCGGTGGTATATCCATCGGGTAACTCCTCAGGATTCACTCCCACCTGCTCAAAATAGGTCGCTAAGGCCGGAGTTGAGAGGGGGCCGAGAGTCTCCTGAAAGCCGATGGCCTCATCCCAACTCACATAACATTCCCGCCATTGTCCCTGTTTTCGTTGTAGGCGATGCACGGGAAAAGCATCGACTAATTCATTGGAAAACAAACAGCCCTCTAGGGACTCAGCGGCGAGATCATCCCAAGTTTTCCAAGATAGGTTAGCTCCTTGGATTTTTCGTTGTTGCTGACGTAATACGGCTGATTTTTCAATAATTGTATAGGTAATTGCTTCAAAAAAATCAGGTTTATTCCGTTTGATATAGCGCAAAATGTCAACCGCCAAAATTCCTTGGCCGGCTCCCATTTCTACTAAATCAAAGCGTTTAGGGCAACCCAAAAACCTCCAAACCTCAATAAATTGCTCCGCCAACAACTCACCAAAATCAGCACTTAAATGAGACGAGGTGACAAAATCACCACTAGCTCCGAGCTTCGCCCCCCGTGCATAATAGCCCTGCTGAGGATGATAGAGGGCCGCCGCCATATAGTCCGCAAAAGAAATTCGCTGCTCGCGGCTGTGGAGAATTTGCTCGCGAATCGCGGTAACTAAATCAGGATTAGAACAAGCAGTCATCAGGGGCATTGAAGGAGTCGTGCGGGAAAGCTGCCAGAAGCATCATAGCCTATCGGGGGCCAGAGGATTCCCTGAGCGCTTATGATAGGGGTGTCAGACTCCGACTCCGAGAGCGGGGGACTGAATTACCGTTACGCGCAACTCTCCATGGACAGTCCAAAAGAAGGCATTGATTACGAAGGCGCTTGGGATTCTTATGCCCAAGCCTGGCAAACGATTCATCCTGAGCTGGAGTATATCGGGGATGAGTGGGCCGGTCAAGGGGCGGGAGCTGCGGCCTCCTTGGCGGAGTATGAAACTCTGATTGAGCGGCAGTTTATCGCCCCCTATATCCGCTCAGATCAGGTGGTGTTAGAAATTGGAGTGGGTGGGGGTAAAACCAGCAACTTGTTACTGAAATACGCCCAGCGTTTAATCTGTGCTGATATCTCCCAGAAGATGCTCGATGCCACCCGAGCGCGGTTAGGGAGTGAGCGAGTCGAGTATTGTAAACTCGATGGGATTAGCCTGGAGCCGTTGGCGGCTCATTCCATTGATGTCTGCTTTTGCTATGACACCATGGTTCATGTGGAACCGCGAGATATTTTTAACTATCTACGACAAATTCCACGACTCTTGAAGGGCGATCGCCTTTGTGTCTTTCACCATACCCATGTCCTCAGTGACCTAGGCTGGCAAAAATTCCTCAGAGAATTGGACATTAACCTCATGGGGAAACGTCATGGTTCGGCGTTTTCGGTCATGACCAATGAGATTATGGAGAAGTTTCTCAACGAACTGAACTATGAGGTCTTGCTCAAAGACACCACCAGCGTCCCTCGTGACTGTGTGTGGATTTGCCAAGCTCCTGTCATCGAGGGATAAGGGAGTTTAGTCCAGGCGGGGGCGTATCCGGTGGAAGCGATACTTGAGATAGTCGCCGAGGATGCGATCGTGGTCAAAACAGAGATTTTGGGGAATCTCCCAGGGCCCGAACACCTGAAGATGTTTTGCATCATCTCCCGCCTGGGGGGTTCCCCTGGCCGTGGCCAGAAAGACTACACTGAGGGTATGCTTGCGGGGATCGCGATCGGGGTTGGAGTAGACATGGAACAGTTCCACCAGTTCCACCGTGAGGCCGGTTTCCTCTTTCGCCTCCCGTCGCGCCGCCGTTTCCACGGACTCCCCATAATCCACAAACCCCCCCGGAAGTGCCCAGCCATGGGGAGGATTCAACCGCTCAACCAGGACGAGAGGCCGTTGGGGGCGATCGCTCAGTTCAATCAATAAATCGACAGTTGGGACGGGGTTACGATATTCCGGCATTAAATAAAGGCTAAATGAAAACAGTTTGTCGGGAGGGGCCGTGTTAAAGTCAAGTGAACTTTTTGTTGAACGCCAAGACAGTTAAAGATTATGCCATTTCCGAGAGCTAGTGGAATTTTATTACACCCGACCTCACTACCCGGTCGTTTTGGGATTGGTGACTTAGGCCCGGAAGCCTACCGCTTCGTAGATTTCCTGGAGGGGAGTGGCCAGCAGTTATGGCAAATTCTCCCTCTTGGGCCGACGGGATATGGCAATTCCCCTTATATGTCCTATTCGGCGATGGCAGGTAATCCCCTACTGCTCAGTTTGGAGTTGTTGCGCGATGATGGTCTGTTGACGGATGCGGATTTGGATGAGGCTCCGGAATGTCAGGGCGATCGCGTTGATTTCGATAGGGTCGACCAGGTGAAAACTCGCCTGCTACGGAAATCTTACAAAAATCTCCGCAGTCGCGCCTCGTCGGATCAACAGGAAGATTTTGTGGCTTTTTGCAAGGATAAGGCCCATTGGCTAGATGACTACGCCCTGTTTATCTCCCTAAAAACGGAAGTTTTCAATAACACCAGTTGGCACGAATGGGATGAACCCGTCGCCAAACGGGACCCCGCCGCCTTAGATAAATGGCGCGACGAACTGGCTGAGGAGATTGATTTCCGTAAGTATCTACAGTATGAGTTTTTCCGGCAATGGTCAGCCCTGAAGCAATACGCCAACGACCACCAGGTGCAGATGTTTGGCGATATCCCCTTCTATGTGGCTCATGATAGTGCCGATGTTTGGGCCCATCGGGAGATCTTCTGTTTGGATGAGGACACGGGTAAACCGTCGCTGATGGCTGGGGTTCCCCCAGATTATTTCAGTGAAACGGGCCAACTCTGGGGCAATCCCATTTATAACTGGGAGAAACTCCTCGAAACGGATTTGCGCTGGTGGATGCAACGGTTCCACGCCGTTCTCGATCGCCTGGATTTGATTCGCATTGATCATTTTCGAGGCTTTGAGTCCTATTGGGCGGTTCCGGGCGAAGATACAACCGCGATGAATGGGGAATGGGTGGAAGCCCCCGGCTATGAGTTTTTTGAGAAGCTTAAGGCGGAGTTGGGAGAATTGCCGATTGTCGCGGAAGATTTGGGGGTTATTACCCCGGAAGTGGAAGCCTTACGGGATAAGTTCGGCTTTCCGGGGATGAAGATTCTCCATTTTGCCTTTGACTCAGGCTGGGATAATCCCTATTTGCCTTTTAATTATGGATCGAATAACTTTGTAGTCTATACCGGAACCCATGATAACAACACCACCATGGGCTGGTATAACAGCCGCAGTGAGGAGGACAATCAACGGGTTTGGGACTATCTAGGTTGCGCGCGTGGGGAAGGATTCCATTGGGATTTGATTCGTTTGGCCCTGAGTACCAATGCCAATCAGGCGGTGTTCCCTCTCCAGGATTTATTAGGATTGGGCGAGGAGGCCCGTATGAATGCCCCGAGTTCTCCTCAAGGAAACTGGGAATGGCGGTATCAGGCCGAAGACCTCACCGATGAACTCCGCGATCGCCTACGGTTCTATACCATGGTCTATGGCCGCGGACCCCGGTCTTAGGAGAACCACTTCGGTCACAGAGGATATAGAGAAGGAGAGTAGGGGCGCGCCACTTGCGGTTCGCCCCTATATCGATCGAAGATTGCCTGATTGATAACTCTAAGTTGGAAGAAAATCCCCTGCCTATTGCCATCCCCTCCTGGGAGGGGCAGGGGTGGGTTATGCCTATTGCCCATTGCCCATTGCGCATTTAGACCAACTTTTGCTATTCATCTGCTTGTCATGTTTGGACAGACTGTTTTTTGAGTCCAGCGAGGGTTTCCTGAATCAGTTCTGGGGGGACGCGATCGCTGACGATGGCATGGCCGATACTGGTGGGGAGGACAAAGCGCACTTGTCCATCTTTGACCTTCTTATCGGTTTGAAGCTTAGCGAGAATGGCGTCGATGTCCACGGCTGGGGGGAGGGTTGTGGGCAATCCGGCGTTGGCAATCACCTGGGTTTGACGCGCGTCATCCTCAGCAGACCAGAGGTTGAGAGCCAAGGCTAACCGACTGGCGGCAATCATGCCAATGGCGACTCCTTCCCCATGAAGGAGTTCGGTGTAGCCGGTTAAACTTTCCACAGCATGGCCGATAGTATGTCCGTAGTTGAGAATAGCCCGTAATCCGGCTTCTTTTTCATCTTGACTGACGACTTCTGCCTTGGCTTGGCATGATCGCATCAGGATTTCATGAAGGAGTTGATTAGAGAGATTACTGGGACTGGCTAAACTCTTGGCCGCCTCCAACTGACGGAATAAGTCAGCATCCCAAATGACTCCATATTTAATCACTTCAGCAATCCCAGCGCGGAACTCCCGTTCGGGAAGGGTTCCCAGAACCATCGGGTCAATCAGCACCAGGCCGGGTTGATAAAAGGCACCAATGAGGTTTTTACCTTGGGGATGATTCACCCCGGTTTTACCGCCAATGGAGGCATCGACCATGGCCAGCAGGGTCGTTGGGACTTGAATAAAGTTAATTCCCCGTAACCAGGTGGCAGCCGTAAAGCCGGTCATATCGCCTACCACACCGCCACCGAGGGCGATGAAGGTGGAGTTGCGTTCTAAGCCAACCTCTAAGGCGGCGTCGTACAGTCCAGAGACCGAGTCTAGGGTTTTGTATTCCTCCCCATCAGGGAAAAGATAATGGTGAACCTCGAAGCCGGTACTCTCTAAGCTGGCGATCGCCCGTTTACCGTAATAGCCAAACACCTTGGGATTGGACACTAGCATCACCTTACGACCTAGATTAAGGGATTTGATCCAAGACCCCAAGCGATCCAGGCTATCGGAAGCCAAGGCGATCTCGTAAGCGTTTTGAGGCAAGTTCACAGGGATAACGGACTGCGTCATGGTTTAATAAGGCAAATAGGTATTTATGAAAAAGGAGATAACCTTATGTCTGGTGTTGTGGCATATCTGCTCATGGTTGGTGGTGCATTTGCATTAGCTGTGGTGTTACTGCTAGGACTGCGGGCCGTCAAACTGATCTAGTCACCTCTGATGGCTTGGCGATGACGGGGAGCCGCGATCGCCACTCATGGCCTAACGTCGGTCAACGCCGTGGAACAGACGAAAGACGCGATCAATGACTGGTCGCGTCTTTCTGTTTTAGTATTCTATGGGATTTGGGTGAGAATTGAACAGGTTTGCGACGTTGCATTACCCTCTTACGGAATGGCCAACAGTAGAGGACTGGGGAACAACACCCCGTTTTCCATTCCCAGACACAGATAGAGGTCCGGTGGGATTTAAGCCATTGAGGCTATGATTGTTGGCCTTATAGGCATCCTGAAAGTCTTGAGTGGGTTGCTGTTGTGTTAGGGATTCGGTTCCAGTTAGGTTAAATCGATAGCCTACGTTGCGAACGGTTTGAATTAAGTTAGGTTGACGGGGATCTCGTTCAATTTTTTTACGTAGGGACAACACATGGGTATCAATGGTCCGTGGGTTATCAATGGCGTCGGGCCAAGCTCGTTGTAATAATTCTGAACGACTCAGAGGGGTTCCTCCTGCCTGAGCCAAAACATAGAGTAAACTAAACTCCTGGGGTGTCAGTTCGATGGGTTGGTCTTGATAGCGGACACGGCGCTGCACAATATCAACTTTGAGATCACCATACTCTAGATAGGCGGGAGGAGCCATTGTACGGTGGCGGCGCAATAACGCCTCGACTCGGGCTAAAAACTCCTGCATTCCAAAGGGTTTACAGATGTAATCATCGGCTCCCGCTTTTAGGGCCGTGACCACATCAGCCTCGTTACTTCGTGCTGAAAGCATTAGCACAAGACATTGATGTTGTTGATAAAGCCAACGGGCAAATTCAACCCCATCTCCATCGGGGAGATCTGAGTCCACAATGGCTAAGGTGGGTTGACGATGGAAGAAGACATCTTGAGCGTGTCGGAGATCTGCGGACTGACACACGCTGTATCCGGCCTGCTGAAGATGCCAACCTAGGAGCGATCGAAGTTGAGGGTTTCCCTCAACTATTTGAATGCAAACAGAACTCACAACAAACTATACCCCTGTAGTTTTTGAGCAGTTGAAAACTGAAGTCGACTCTAACCTAGCAAAGGCTTTGTCATGGTTCTGTAACTCCTGTTACGTGACGTTGGGCAGTGATCTCGGTCAAGGACAGGCCGGGAAACTTTCTGCTACCCTGAAGGTAGGGGATAGCCCCTTAGGCTTCTCTCCTGTCCCTCGTCAATTCGTCCTCCTGTTAACCTGCTTCACCATGTTACAAAATACCCTTACAATCCGGCATTACCAAGCCCTGACTGACCGATTCACCAGCCTCTGGAGTCGGGGATATCGCACTGATGATCTCAGGCTCTACTTAGACGGTTATTTGAGTGCTTTACGCCAGGATAAGAGCCTGGAGCCAATTTTGATCCATCGTCTTGAGGAGGAAGCGCTACGCTTTATCCAAGACCCCTCGAATTTTGAAGTTCCCTACTACTAATCTCGACCCCCCTGGGGGTACGCAGGCGTTCCAGAGCGGGACGCAGCCGTTAGCCAGGTTCGAGGGTTGGCCATGCGTTAAGGTTGAGGGTCTGAGTCGAGGTGGGCAATACAGTAACAGTTTTTGCCCTGCTTTTTAGCCTCAAACATGGCTTCATCAGCCAAATGAATGAGGGCATCAAGCTGATGTCCATGGGTTGGGTAAAGACAAATTCCTAAACTGGTTGTGACTGAGACAGTTCCCTCCTCTAGTTCAAAGGGTTCTGAGAGAGTTTTAACGATTTTTTGAGCGACTCGCTCTGCATCAGAAATACTGGGAATCCCTGGAAGAATGACCGTAAACTCATCTCCTCCGAGTCTAGCCACGGTATCACTTCCTCGTAAGCTTCCACTCAAGCGGTTGGCGACATGCTGAAGTAAAATATCGCCAGAAGCATGGCCGAGGGTGTCATTAACTTCTTTGAAGCCATCGAGATCCAAAAACATGACACCGACGAGTTTTTGATGGCTTTCTGCCCATTCAATAGACTGTTTAAGGCGTTCTTGAAAAAGTTTGCGATTTGGTAGGCCCGTCAGTTCGTCATGGTTGGCATCCTGTTTTAAGGCCGCATTGGACTGGGCTAACTCAGCCGCAACTTGTTTGAGTTGGTCTTCGAGAAGCTTGCGTTCGGTGATATCCCGAATGACCCCAATCAGGAAGTGATTGCCGGCGCCATCGGAGTGCAGCGATCGCTTAGTGGCTAAAATATGAACATTGCCTTGAGCGTCAGTTAGGGTTTCTTCCGTCTCACGATCGCACCCAGTTTGCAAAACTCGCTCATCTTCTCGCTGGAAGGCTTGAGCTTGTTCCTCGGGGAACATCTCAAACTCTGAGCGATTGAGCAACGTGTTTAGAGGGTATCCCACCAGCTCGCTATAGGCTTGATTCAAAACCACGGAGCGCAAGTCCGTATCTTTAACAAAAATGGGATCGGGAATCGTGTTGATGATACTTTGCAAAAATTCCTTAGAGCGACGTAACTCTTCACTGAGATAGGCCAGATAGCCAACCACCATTGAAGTGGCTCCCGTGAGGGACAAAATCGGCGGAATTACAGGAATCCAAAGGTTGAGGCTGTAGGCCCAATAGCTAGTCCCCAGCAACAGCAACAGAGCCACCACCAAGGCCGCCACCGATCGCCGCACCGATTGTAACTGCCAACTAATCAACGCGCCTATCCAGGCCCAGAGGATAATCCAGAGAATCTCAACCGTCTTGGGCCAGACTGACATAAATGATCGCCCATCTAGGGCAGCATCTAGAAGCTGTCCCACAAACTCTGCTTGCAGCAATACCCCCGGCACCTCGTTCTGAGTTTCCAGGAGACTGCGACTATAGGGCGTAATAAAGACATCCCGCAGACTGAAAGCCGTCGAACCAATCAGAACCACGCGATCGCGAATCTCCTCTTCCGACACCTCCCCATTTAAGACATCCCGTAGGGGAACAGTGGTAATGCGATCGGTTCGGCCGCGATAGTTCACCATAAACTGATAGCCACGAGCATCTGCGCGCACATAGGGGCCATCATTGGCGTTAAACCGAGGAATCACCACAGCCCCCAACCGCATGTCGCCACTGGGTGCGCCTGTTGGGACGATGTTTTCCTCCGCTAAATACAGCAGGGCCAACCTGAGGGCAAAACTCCGATGCAGGACTCCGTCATAATCCCGTAGAAATAGATAACTACGACGAACCACCCCATCAGCATCAACCAGGGTATTATTAAACCCCACCGCATCCCGTTCTTTGAGAACCGGAGGAGCTGGGACGCTAGATAAGTTTTGGTCTTGTAGTTTTTCAATGCCGATTAGGTTCTCCTGTTGCTGGAATACCTCGGTAATCTGCTCATTACCCACTCCCGCTGGCAAATTGCGATAGAGATCTAAGCCAATGGCCCGAGGATTGGACTCATCCAAGCGGCGGATGGCAGTGGCTAAAATGGCATCTGGGATGGGCCAGGTTCCTACTTGGCGCAAATCTTCTTCATCAATCCCTACGACTAATAGACGGTCATTTAACTGTTGTTCGGAGCGCGATCGCAGAAACAAATCTGACATGATCCATTCGGCACCTTGCAAGAGTCCAACAGCGCGCACCAGCACCACAAAACCAGCAACACCCGTCGCTGCCAGGACTTTATAGCCTTGGGATGAGGCTAAGTCTAAGGCCGGTTTCGCGAAACGTTGTTTAAAGGCTAACCACATGATGATTGGGGTGATGAGGGGAAGTTAGACAACAAGAGAACTGGACTTCAGAACCCGGTTCAACAGTGAACCGGTCACAAGCCACAATGCCGTTAGACTACTCACAATGAAGCCAACATGCTCGGCAAATGTTCCTCGATAGCGGACGGTCACTTGATGCACACCTGGGGGAATCCAAACACGGATACGTCCATTGCCAGTATGGTCTGCTCGTCTCCAAGCCCCATCATCGAGACGGACAAACCAAGCAGGATAGTCAAAGGTGCGGAGTTCAACGGCTTGGGAAATCACAGTGGTATTCTCGGCGGAGAAACTCCGTTCCCCAATGGCCCAGCGATCGCGGACTAAACCCATTTCAGTTCCATCTTGCCAAGCCAATAAAGGATACTCGTCACGGGGTGGCATTTCTAAGTTTACCCATTTGGCTCGATATTCGTAGACATCCACCAGGGCCAGTTGTTCTCCTCGTCGCCAATGCCAGTTAAGAAATGGCTCTCCTGGGGGCAGATGATAGGATTCGGGAAGGGCTTTAATCTGACTCAGACGAGCAAATTGAGCGATACTACTGGGGTCATACACGGCTCGTTCGGCAATAAAAATACCCTGAATGATTTGGCTGAAAATCGCCATCACCCATAGCCCCATCATCAGTGCCATTGCCCCACGACGTAGGGGATGCTGGGGTGGCTGACCCTGGCCATAGCTGAGCCAATAGCCCAGGAGCAGCGGCACATACACACCGGGAAGCGCCAGCCAACGCCAGGAGAATTGAATCCCCTGTAAGATATAGGTCCATTCATAGAGCCAGCCGAGGAGATCAGTGGTCATCAATAGCCCCACGGCACTGGCAAAGAGCCAATAGCTATGGAGACGTAACTGGGGAGGTTGGCGCAGTTTCCCCCACCACCTCTGCCCCCAGGTGATGACGCCACTGGCGATCGCCGCAACTAGGGTGACGGCGACGAGGACTCCCCAAAGGGGAATTAAGCCGCGATCGAACCAATGTTGAGTTAGTTGCAGGTTCAATTGCCATACCCCTGACAGCATGAGACGATTTTGGGGCAAGTAGTCGGGAGAGCTATAGAGGGCCCGAAGTTGTACGGAACTACCATCGAGAACGACGGGAATCAGGAAATAGGCCGTTAGTCCACCCGAGAGGAACACAGCCGCATAAGACCGAATTAGGGCTTCTCGCCGTCGGTTGGGGGCAGCAATCCAGGCGGGAAAGGGCAGCCAGACAAGGGTGAAAATCAGCAGGGTGGGCAGATGGGAGAGAACCAAGAGGCTGTAACAGAATATTAGCTGTACGCTGGGACGATTGAGAAGACTGACGGCGGTTTGGAGTCTCTCTTGCCAGGAGATTGGCGACTCCCAGGAGTTGTCTAAGTCGTCGTCTAGGTCATTGTCTAAGTCTGATTCGGTTTCTGGGGCTACCTCGGGGAGGGCTGGGGGCTGGGGTTGGCGGTTCACTCGGGCCACGAGGTTTTCTGTTGCTAGGGTAATCCAGGGAATCAGGGCGATCGCCCAAACTTCTCCGAGGGACCCTCGTTGATAGATATCGACGAGGAAATAGGGAGAAAGGACTCCCAGGGCAGCAACGAGGATGGCAATCCAACGGGGAAAGTGGCGATCGCTATAGCGGTATAAGCCTCCGGCTAAGACGACCATGGCAAGGGCCATACTGCCAATGAGGGAACCGGCCAGCCCTATTCCTAGGGCGCGGAAGGGCAGGGTTGCCACCATGCAGAGGGGAGGATAGAAGACGAAGGTGGCATTGCCAAAACCAAAGTTGGAGAATTCTAGCCAGCGGGGATAGGGTTGTCCGGCAAAAAATTGATACTGGTATTGCAGGGCCCAACTGAGATTAAAGTGGGTTGAATGGGTGATGGGGTAGCTGCGCTCCAACATCGGGGCGGTGGCAATCAGGATGACGGCGCTCAGGATGAGCCAACTTTGCCAATGGCGAATCATAGGGAACGGGGAACGGGGAACAGGGGGAAGAAAGGCAGTAGGCAGTAGGCAGGAGGCAGTAGGCAGTAGGCAGCAGGGGAAGAAAGGTAGTAGGGGAGTTAGTACCAGGATCTGAACCACATGCGGCGGTGGAAGGCTTCTGGGGAGAGGGGGAGTCCGAGATAGATGGGAAGCCAGAAGATGAATCCGGCGATGATGAGGGCGATCGCACCCCAACTGAGGAGCTGCCAGAGCCAATGTCGCTTTCTTAAACCGATGTCAACCCACCAGGCTAGGGTCATCAAGGCAAAGAGGGAGGCGGCCATGTAATGGTAAATGTAGGTGCAGCGGGAGACGGCAGCCCAGGGCAGGAAGTTGGCGACATATTGGCTGATAAGCAGGGTATGGAAGCACCATTGGGAGCTGTTGATGGGATCTTGGTTCCACCAATCTCCTAGGCTCGATAGCCATTTGCCAATGAGGGCGCAGATGGCTAGGGTTGAGAGCCACCACAAGATGGGATTGCCCATGGCATGGATGTCAAAGATAACGGTCTGTCCGTTAAGCTCGACGCGATCGAAGTAATAGGCGACGGGACGGCGCATCCAAAGCCAACTATGCCAAGGGGAACAGTAGGGATGATCGTCAACGGTGCTGCCGATGCTTTCGTGGTAGCCCAGGATTTGCCGCTGCATTTCGAGAAAGGTGAAGTTTGGATGCAGTTGTAGGTGAGGAATCCATTGCAGCCGATAAAATATAAAGGGAATAACTCCTAGTCCAAAACCAATCTTTAATAGATTTATTTGTGTTAAAAAATCAAAGGTTTTTCTTGTTTTTTGAGCTTGATTTTCAGGGTTTGATAAATTTTTGTTTTGGTCGCTCAACAAATTATTGGCATCTTGTTCAACTTGCTTTGTATCTTGTTTGTTAACCTTTGAAGGACGCCAATGCCGGACTTCTTCAAGTATCCAAGCAAAGGAGTATAGCATATAAAACCCTAAAATAAATCCTAGGCCGTTCCATTTAACTGAGGCAGATGCTCCCCAAAATAAGCCAGCAGCCATGAGCCATTTGAATGCCATATTTTGGGCGATCGCCTGACCGAAGCACCAGAGTCCTAAGAAGCCGAAAAAGAGGAGATAGACGTTAATTAAACTGAGGCGAGATTCGACGAGGAGTAAGCCGTCGAGGGCTGTAAATCCGGCGGCGAGGAGGGTGGTGCGATCGCGATGAGTCCATTGGTAGGCGATCGCCCCCACGAGAAGGGGAATTAGCGAGCCAGTGACGGCATTAAACCAACGGTAGGCGATCGCATCGAGATCCCCCACTTCGCTCGCGGCTCGAAAGGCCTCTGCACCCCCCAATAGATGGGCATGAAGCCAAATTCCCAGGGCGAGAAAATACTTGCCGAGGGGGGGATGAACATCAAAGAGATCCAGTTGTTTCAAATAGCTAAACCCATGATCGGCGAAATAGATTTCGTCAAAAATCAGGGTATTCAAGTGGTTGAGTTGCCAAAGTCGCAGCCACAGGGACAGGGCAAAAATTAGCAACAGCCCCAAACTTAGGTGGCGTCGGCGCCAGACGGCCGGCGGTTCGGACCGTTGGACGGGTACAGAAGTGGGGGTAGGGGACGCGTTAGAGGGGGACAAGGTCTCTGAATCAATGGGGTGATGGGCAGCTCAAGATCGCTTTTTATTCTAGCCTCTGTTCTTGGAGTCCAGATGTTGCCGCACCACGTCCGCTAGACGTTTGGCACTATCGGGGATGGCTAATTGTCCCATGGCGGCGGTCATCTGTTCGAGTTGGGCTGGGTTTTTAAGCAGGGTTGCTACTTCCGTTTGTAGCTGTTCTGGGGAGAGATGCTCTTGGCGAAATAGCCGAGCGGCCCCCGCTTCCCTGAAACCCACGGCATTATGAAATTGATGGTCTTCGGCAGCGTAGGGAAAGGGAATCAGAATGGCTGGGGTTTGGGTGATGGCTAACTCGGTGAGGGAACCGGAACCGGCGCGAGAAATGGCTAAATCGGCCCGTTGCAAGAGGGCGGCAACGTTTTTATAAAAGGGCATGGAGAGGTAGTGGGGATGCTGTAAACTGCCCACATCGGGGTCATTTTCGCCGGTGAGGTGAACCACCCAAGCGCCTAAGTCAAACCAAGCCGGGGCCGATTGGCGTACCAGTTGATTGACGGCGACGGCCCCCTGACTTCCTCCCATGACAACGATGAGGGGAACGTCCTCGGGAATGTCTAAATCCAGGGGAGGCGGTTGCAGGAAGGAGGCGCGAACGGGAGTTCCCAGGTGTAGGGTGGGATACTTGGCCAGTCGTCGTTCAGCTTCGGGGAACCCCACGGCGATGAGATCACACCAACGGGCAAACCATTTCGTGACTTTTCCGGGAATGGCGTTAGATTCATGGAGGATAACGGGCAGTTGCAGCGATCGCGCGGCTAGAATGGCCGGGGCAGCAATATAGCCCCCAGTGGTAAACACTCCGTCAAACCGGCCCTGTTGGAGTAAACGACGACAGGTGAGTGTCGCCCGAACCAGGCGATAGAGAACCCGAAGGGTTGCCAATCCTGGCCGAGACTGAAACCCCTCAACCCGTACGAAGTGCAAGGGATAGCGATCGCCCAAAAGCTGCCGTTCCAGGCGATCAGGCACCCCCAACCACTCAATCTCGACATCGCTGAGACATTCAGCGGTAGCTAATGCCGGAAAGACATGACCCCCTGTGCCACTGGCAGCAATCAGGAGACGTTTTGAGGCAGAATGGGGACGTTCCACAATGAACAATGAAGAATGAACGATTCACAATAGATAATACACAGTAGGCAACCCCAAGAGATTGCCCCTCTTGCCTCTTGCCTCTTGCCTCTTGCCTTCTTTTCCCCTGTTCCCTATTCCCTATTCCCCCTCTCCATGGCACTCGTAAACCAACGCTATCGAATTCTGGAATCTCTCGGGCGAGGAGGCTTTGGGGAGACGTTTCTCGTCGAAGATACGCAAATGCCGTCCCGACGGCGGTGTGTGCTGAAGCAGCTTAACCCCAGCAGTCGGGATGCGGCAACTCAGCACCTGATTGAGGAACGCTTTGGCCGAGAGGCGGCGATTTTGGAGTCGTTGGGGGATAATCATCCGCAAATTCCTCGGTTGTATGCCTATTTTAAGGAGAATGATCAGTTCTATCTGGTTCAGGAGTGGATTGAGGGGTTAACGCTGACGGAACGGCTGAACCAGCAGGGACGGTTATCGGAAACGGAAGTCCGAAGGCTGTTGCGGGATGTGCTGCCGGTGTTGGCGTTTGTGCATCAGCAGCGGATTGTTCATCGGGATATTAAGCCCGATAACATTATTTTGCGCGATCGCGATGGCAAGCCGGTCTTAATTGATTTTGGGGCGGTGCGGGAGACAATGACGACGGTGATGAGTGTGTCGGGATCTCCCACCAGTAGCATTGTGATTGGGACGCCGGGGTTTATGTCCAGTGAACAGGCGGCGGGCCGGCCTCTGTTTTCGAGTGATCTCTATAGTTTGGGGTTGACGGCGATTTTTCTGTTAACAGGGAAACTTCCTCAGGATTTGCCGAGTGACCCTCGGACTGGGGAGATTTCTTGGCAATCCCTGCTAACGTTACAGGATCGCCGCTTGGCGGAGGTTTTGGAGCGGGCGATCGCCTCTCATCCTCGCGATCGCTTCCCCAGTGCCAATGAGATGTTGGCAGCGTTGGAGGGGTCTGCGTCTGCCCCGGTTGCGCCCACAATGCCCCCTCCGACTTATTATGAACCGACGGTGGCAGTGGCTCCCGGTTGGCAGGGAAGTGGCCCCCCTGAAACTCAGGTGACGCAAGCGGTTACGCCTAGGGGGCCCGATCGCACCTCCCCGAGTCCAGGGGGGTATGGTTCTGAGTCTTCGGGGAGTAAGAAGGGGGTTCTACTGCTGGCCCTGTTACTGGGGGTCATCGGTGGGGGGATGATGGCAACGATGGCTCTACAACAGCGCGATCGCGCCGGCCGTGATGAGGGTCCGGTGGTGATCTCCCCCACGCCGGAACCAACGCCAGACCCGACGCCAGAACCGACGCCTGCGCCCACTCCGACCCCGACGCCCACCCCAACCCCGACTCCTACGCCAGAACCCACGCCAGAACCCACGCCCACGCCAGAACCCACTCCAGAACCGACACCGGAACCCACCCCAGAACCTCGTCCTTCGATTCGTGATGCTACCCAGGATTATTATTCAGTCCTGGGTGGGGATGATACCTACAATCTCAGTCTGGGCTGGAATATGCTATCGCAGCGAATGCAAAATAATTCCAGGCTGCATCCTAATGGGTTTGATAGTTATCGAGACTGGTGGGGGAGTGTGGATGAGGTGCGGGTGAATGAGATCCGTATTTTGGAGGAAGATCGCGATCAGGCCCGGGTGGAGGTGAGTGTCACCTATCAGATGGAGGATGGCCGGGTGTCTAATGACCGACAGCGGCTGGTTTGGCGCTGGCAAGAGTCGGGGAATCTCTGGGTCATTGATGGCACGGAACGCCCTTAGAGGGAAATGAGATGGTCGTTGTGGCAGACGAGTTCCTCTTTGGTTAGGTTTTTGCCTAACTGGTTGGGATAAACATACACTTCTAGTTTCCCGAGACATTGAGAATCCAGGGCGGCTAGGGTTTCTAAGGCCTGTTTCTGTTCTTCCTCTGAATGGACCGGGGAGAAGATGGGTTGCAGATGGTCCGTCACGAGGATGAGGGTAACAAGGACATATTCACTTTCGCCCTCGGATTCTGGGGAAGATTCGGGCCGGTTCTGACGCTCTTCTAGGAGGGTCAGGTGTTGGAAGGCTTTGTTGACTCGTTCGGCTTGGTTGTAGTGAATGGAGTTGGCCCAGATATGGGTCCAGGATTCTGGGTTCCGTAGTAGGGCGAGGGCGGTGTCTTGGAGTAATTGGGCGCGATCGCTCGCTGTCCTGGGTTTGCGCTGGGACAGGGTCAGCAGTTCGCTATGGAGATTGTCAACTTGGCCGAGGAGGGCGAGTTGTAGTTTGGTGACCGTTGCGCTCCCCCAAGTATCGGGGTTGGGGGCTGCTGGCTGGTCGTCGTTGGAGTTATCCTGAAATTCTTGAACTTGGCGGATTAGGAATATCGCCACGACGATGAGCGCAATCAGAAAGTCAAAGAAGCTTAGGGGACGGGAGCGGCCGGAACTGGTCCCTGAGGAGCCACCAATTCTTCGACTGCTGCGACTCCCGGAACGAGAACGGGAGGAGCCACGAGAACGAGAACGCCCAAAAGACCCACCTCGGCTACGGCCGCCACCGCCACGTCGGGCTTCGACTTGTTCTAGGCCGAGTTCTAGGGAGGGGTTAGAAGGGGGACCGTTAACGTGCAGACTATTGACGGAGAGAACAGCCAGGAGACTGGTCAGGAAAAGGAGCAAACGCTGCATGAGGCTGAGCCGGAGGTCTTTCCGAGGTGAGTCGTCTAGTCCCACGTTAGCATCGGAGTTTGTGGGGCTGTGTTGTTGAACCATGACCCCTGGGGCGATCTGGGGTGGAGGCGATCGCCCTAGACATTAGACCTGTCAACCAGGACAGGCGCATGGCTGGTGATTAGGTAACGTTTTATGAAAAAGCCGATGACGAGATTTGAACTCGTGACCGCTCGATTACGAATCGAGTGCTCTACCACTGAGCTACATCGGCAAACGATTTACGATTATAACATCTTTTGGGGAGCTGTCAACCAGAGCGATGGAGAAAATTGCAGAAAATCTAGGGCCGCGAGCAGACCGGAGGCAGAGAGTTTGTTACACTGGGGGGTGTCCTCTTGTCTGAGCCTGTACAGCGAAATCTTATGCAGAAACGCACTCCCCTCGAAACGACTAATTTGATGCGTCGCGCGGAGGAACTGGTCGACGCGGCGTCGAACCGTTATCGTATCACTGTCCAGGTGGCGAATCGTGCCAAGCGACGACGGTATGAGGATTTTGATAATTTGGATGAGCCGGGGATGAAACCGGTGGTGCGGGCGATCGTGGAGATGTCCGATGAGCTGACACAACCAGAAATTATCGGCGACTAGCTTCAGGTGCTGTTGCTGACTCTTAATTTCTTTGTTTTAACCTTTGTTTGAACTGTCATGTCTTCCCGATTGCAGAAGCGATTAACGAATGTGCTGGTGATTGCCTTAAGCCTGATGGCGTTGACGGTGGTGGCGGCCCGTGGAAGTGAGTTGCGATCACAGTTCGGGGGACAGGAGCCGGGGTTGATGCTAGTGCAACGACCTCGGGATACTCGGGATCTCTGGCGACAGGTGTATGAACTGATGCCAGAGTTACCCCGGGAGAATCATTATGTGAGTCGGGAGACGGGGGAGGTGGATGAGGAGAATACGCTGATCTCGCGCCTGATTCGCTATCACATTTTTGTCAAGGGACGACCTCATCCGTTTCGTTTGGATTGGCGGTTAACTCTGGCGGATTATTTGGGGGCCTATGAGCGCATGGGGGCTGATACTTATCCGGGGGGGAATGTGTTGACGGAGAACCCTTTGGAAGGGGATCAGGCGGCGATCGCCAGTTTAACGCGTCAGGAGCGCGATCGCTTGGTTCATGTGTTGACGAGTATTTTTAATCCGAATTATCTGTCTCTACTGGAACAGCAGGCAAACCGAGAGTTGGCGGAGGTGCAGGAAACGCCGGAGGAGCTGGACTGGGATGATGCACCGCAACGCCGGGTTCCGCGACTGCCACAGTCGGGGGATGCGGAGTTACTATTGCCATAGTTGGGGGTTGAGTGATGTCTGATCGCGATCGCTATTTGGCGGTGATTGATAAGATTCTGGAGAGTACGCTGGCGGGACGGGTGCGCTCGGTTGAACAGGTATATCAACGGCTGTTACGGGAGATTCGTCCGGGAACGTCGGAAATTTTTGAGCGGTGTTTGTTGGAACGTCGGGGGAGTTTGGAAGGCTCGGCGGGTTCGTCGTCGAAGGTGACGCGCAAGTTGCGGGCGTTACAGACGATTGGGGGCCAGTATCAACGCTGGGAACAGGAACATCAAACGACGGCGGCGGTCACTTCGACGCTGAAAACTCTGGTGGAGGCACCGCCGGAGGAGCGGTTGGCGCTGTTGGTGGGGGTGCTAGACCCGAATCAGGAACGACCTTGGAGTGGCGATCGCCTTAAGCAGTTGGCCGAGGCGTTGCAGAGGCAAGATGAGAATCATCTGCAACAGTTGGGGTTAGGCTTGCGGGATGGGTTGGCTCGGTTTGCGGAGTTGGAAGGGGATTTGGTGAGTTGGATCTATGAGGGGGGAAATCGCTCGATTGGCTTTGGGGAGGCTCAGCAGCAGCCTGGCCCCTGGCCGCTTTGGGCGCGCAAGACGGAGGCGTATTTCCCTCGGGAGCTGTTTTTGATGTTGCAGCAGGGGGGGTCGTTGGGGGAGTTGGCCCAGCGTCATCTGGATTTGGGCGATCGCGCTTGGCTGGAGTTGGCGGTTTTGTTGCAGGGCCTGCAGCGGGGCTTGGTGCTTTGGTTCGATCGCCAGCCTTATAGTGCCAAGATGGGCAAACAACTGTCGGTAAGTACGTTTTTGGTGTTTGCGTCGATTTGGGGCCAGTTGTCTCAGGGGTTTATGGCTCGTGAGCGGTTGACGGAGTGTTGTTTTCAGATGACGTTGCAGATTTTGCGTAGTTTTGCGCAGCGGGAGACGTTTCCCCTGTATGGGGGGGTGTTTGCGTCGCTGTCTGGGGAGTATTTGCAGCAGACGTTGGCCTATTTGGAGGTTCCGTTGAAGCGGGTGGAGGGAACTCAGGAGAAGGCGCGGATTCTGACGCTGTTGGGCTATTCTCAGCGGGCGTTGGGGGATTATGAGCGGGCGGAGGCCTTTCATGAGGAGGCGTTGGAGATCGCGCAGCAGGCGGGCGATCGCCCTTGTGAGTTAGCGAATTATAATCATTTGAGTCGGTTGTGTTTGTCCCGCAAGCAGTACAGCGAGGCCATTGATCGCAGTCAGCGGGCGTTGATTTTGTCGCGCCAGGTGGGCGATCGCTTGGGGGTGGCAAATGCGTTGGTGAATTTGGGCTATTCGGAGGTGTTGGCGGCGCAACAGGTGGAACGGCTCGATGAGGATCTCTCGGAACGGGCGCTAGGCTATCTGGAGCAGGGGTTGGATTTGTCGCAGCAGTTGGGCGATCGTCAGAGTTTGGCGCTGTGTGATTATAGTTTGGGGTTGGCGCATCTGTTGCTAGAACGACCATCGACGGCGGTGGGGTATTTGCTGAAGGGGGTGGAGGCGGCCCAGTCGTCGGGGGATTTGTTTTTGCAGGGGTTGAATTTGGCGGCTCTGGCAGAGGGGTATTATCAGTTGCAGGATTGGCTGCGGGCAGTGACGATGGGGGCGATCGCGGCGTATGTGTTGCAGCAAATTGAGGCCAGTGAGTGGCGACAGGCGGCGGGGGTGTTGTCGATTTTGCGCGGCCAGTTGGGGGAGGCGGAGTTTGAGGGTTTGTTGAGTCGGGGGCGATCGCAGATTATTGCGGTGATCGGGGTGGATGGCTATGATTATCTGCCGCAACTGTTGCAGGAGTTTTAGGGGCTGCCGAAGATGGCTTGTTCGACCCCGTCGCCGAAGACGGCTTCTTCGATGTCTTCTCGGCTGAGGGAGTATTGGAAGGAGCGGGAACGGCCTTCGTCGCTGCTGGGGCTGGCGTTTTTGTCGAGGTAGCGCACCACGAGGCGATCGACGTCGAGCCAGATGTCGGCGTTCCATTGGGGGCGATCGACGTGCCAGTGGTGCAGTTCTTGGGGATCTTGTTCACAGCCGAGCGATCGTAGCCAATTTTCGATCTCGGGGAGGGGGTGGTTATAGAGCGGTGTGTCAGCAGAGGGGGTCATATCGCGCAACAAAACTTAAGATTCTCTCTATCCATTGTAGGGGAGAAGACGGGGGGAGGCTAGGCGTTAGAGGGGATCGCCCCGCCAGATGGCGATGCCGATGGCTAGGAGAAGACAGCCGAGGAGGGAGGCTCCCATGAGGAGCAGGGCGAAGAGTTCACCGGGGGAAAGGGGGCGATCGATGGGATCGAGGTAGGCGTGGTTGGGGGAATGGCCGGAAGCGCCTGGGGGGCGGTTGAGGGGGGAACTCGGCTGGATGACGGAGATGCGGGAATAGCGAATATTTAGGTCATAGGCGGCCCGACGCTCGGGGTTACTGAGGGTGGCGTAGGCTTCGTTGAGTTGCTGAAACTTCCCTTTGGCGATGTGGGGGGGAAGGGTAGTGGTGTCGGGGTGATAGTGTTTGCTCAGTTGGCGGTAGGCTTGGCGAATTTCGATGACGGAGGCGGAGGGATGGAGTCCCAGGAGGCCATAGTAGTCTTTGGCGATGGCGGCGAGGCGATCGTTGAGGGTGTGTGAGTTAGGTTGGGCGCGATGCTGTGTCACGGCGCTGAGGGAGTGGTTTGAGGTCTCCCCATTTTAACTGACAGGTCGTGGCTTGAGGAACCGTAGGAGGTTCTAACTATTGTTAGCACCAACTATTTGGCTTCTTGTTTACTTCTTGAAAAGACTCTTGAATTCTTCGTCTTGCGCTCGTTGTCGCCGCAATCTCAACAGACGATAATAAAAATTGAGCTTATCAGCCATTTTTGAAATCGCCTTACTCATTAAATTTTGTTGAGGATACTCAATTGTCTTGTGTTCTTCAAAGTATTTTGTCTTGTCTGTTAAGTTTAACTTACCCTGTTTTATTCTCTGTTTTTCGATTTTATCTTTAAAAAAATCAAATAATTCTGTTCTATCAAAGCCAAAGTTTAACCCGACTTTTGAAGCAGCTAAACCCATGGCATACCCCTCTCCACTATATAGTCCTTCACTTTCAAATAAGTAAGACAGTGTTTTCCAGACCCTAAAAAATTCTACTTCTTTGCCAGACTGGCGGCGTAGCATAAACGAAAATTCATGCAACCATTTAACATTCTCGATATCAACTTCTATTTTCTCTGCTATTTTCTTGACAAGTTGACTTTTACGGCTATTATTCATGCTGCCTAAATGCTTCACTAAGGCACAGCCCGCTCGACCTGTTAATCCTGGATTCCAACTTAAATCATCAGGAACCGGACTCAAGATTCGCATGTCGGCATCCATAAACATACAAGATTCAAATAAAGACAGTGATTTCTCTAAGACTAATCGCTTATCATGGTAGCCCTTAACAGACTGTAAACGATGCTCAAATGCTAATACTGAAGAAAATTCAGAAAATTCATCTGGTTTGTCAGTTAAGATGACAAATGGGACTCCCGGAGCATACGTTTGAATATCTTTGGCTAACTCTCTAGCGTGCTTTCGGTAGCGCCTGCCGACACTTAATGTACAAAAACAATAGCTGTTAGACATGAGTTCTAGGTTTTTCATTGTTTGGAGTATGTGATTATATTAGGAGGAGTGAGTCTTGGACCAATAACTTGGTTCTATGGAATTGGATTTGATGTATAGCATTATACATTTTATTGAAAAAACTTGAAACACAGGTTTCAGTCAGTCTATTGTAAAAGTCAGATCCGTCTTATGTCAACTCAATATCGTCAGGCATGAGCCTAGTGCAAATAGATGGTTAGCCGAAGGAACTCCATCAAGGTCTACTCCAGATGGCCTAGATTTGAGCTTGATGGGCAGCTAGAATCTCGTCGAGTGAGCTAAATGGAAGTGGTAGTTGCCGAGATTACACTAATCTGAGCTAAAGGGAGTTACCGCTTTACTTAAGCTGTCCTCTCTCCACCTCTAGGACAGCTTGACGTGATAGGAAATTCTAGGTAAAATGAAGTAGTTTAAACTAAAAGCATCTTTTATAAAACCATGAGACTATGTTATTACAAGTTGCCGGAAGGTTTCAATAATTTTGGGGACGAGCTTAACCCTTGGATCTGGAATCAACTCATTCCAGACCTGATCGATGATGATAATAGCCTGGCTTTTGTGGGAATTGGTACGCTCCTAAATGATAATTTGTACTCTCGTACCCGTTGGGCAGATCGTAGAGTTATATTTGGGACAGGGGCAGGTTATGGTAAAGACGTGTTAAAGCTGGATGACTCCTATAAAGTCTATTGTGTGCGAGGGCCACTTTCGGCTCAGGTCTTAGGATTAGAGGAGAATCTAGCGGTTACTGATGGGGCTGCGTTAATTCGTCAGCTATTTACGAGCACCAACGAGAAAAACTATAAATTCTCGTACATGCCCCATTATGAGCTTGCTGGCCCAGGTTGGGAAACGGTTTGTAAAAACTTAGGATTTGGCTATATTGATGCTAGGTCGGACGTGGAAGAAGTTTTATCCTTAATTAGCAAAACAGATATTTTAATAACTGAAGCGATGCATGGTGCGATCGTTGCTGATGCCCTTCGGGTTCCTTGGATACCGGTTGTCACCAACCCCACGATTTTACCTTTTAAATGGCAAGATTGGTGTGCATCTATTGGAATTGATTATAATCCTTGTCATATATCTAGATTGTATCATCCAAAAGAAAAGCTAGACTTGCTAACTCCTATTCGTAAAATTAGAGATAAGAATAGACAAAACCGAGCGGCTATTGCTTTACGGAAAGTGGCAACGAGTCAACCTCCTTGCCTCAGTCAAGACTCTCGCATCGAATGTCTCACTGAACAGCTTCAAGAAAGGCTTAACACGTTTCGGGAAGATTTTAAGAATGGCTTATTTAGGAGTTGAAATCAACACTTTTTGTGAGGGTAAGTTCTCTAAAATGAGATTTCAAAAAGTAGAAGGGAATTGCGAGAATATATATAGGCAAAAATAGCAAAAGAAGAACCACTTATTTCAATCTCTCAAGGGGATTGCGAGGTGAACCCACAGTTCTTTAAGCCCTCGAGGTGGCTGCCAGTGTTTCAATTCCTCAAAGGAATTTTAGGGGATTGCGAGTAAAGGGCTGAGCGATTTTATTACACTTCTGACTGTTTCAATTCCTCAAAGGAATTTTAGGGGATTGCGAGGTCCCCTGAAACCCGCTTCACGTATGGGTTTGTTTCAATTCCTCAAAGGAATTTTAGGGGATTGCGAGGACATTTCTTCTCCCCTGAGATGTTATGCCTTTCTGTTTCAATTCCTCAAAGGAATTTTAGGGGATTGCGAGTTGCTGTGGCATCTCCGGATTTATCCGTTGTCGATGTTTCAATTCCTCAAAGGAATTTTAGGGGATTGCGAGGGGAGTTTGCCCCCGCTGGAACCTTTGACGGCGGTTTCAATTCCTCAAAGGAATTTTAGGGGATTGCGAGCTCGGAGCAATTATCTAATGGGATTTTTGAATTTCAGCGTTTCAATTCCTCAAAGGAATTTTAGGGGATTGCGAGTCACAATCAATAGCAGGAAAAGAAAGGCGACCAGGGTTTCAATTCCTCAAAGGAATTTTAGGGGATTGCGAGAGGGTTTATATTTTGGATGAAGCCGGAATCTTCCTCGTTTCAATTCCTCAAAGGAATTTTAGGGGATTGCGAGAACGTGGCAGAGACTCGGCTGGAGCGACTGGAGGCGGTTTCAATTCCTCAAAGGAATTTTAGGGGATTGCGAGAGTGGAAAATATCGAGCTGGATATATTCAGCAACAGTTTCAATTCCTCAAAGGAATTTTAGGGGATTGCGAGACCCGGGCAGCCGCTGAAATCCCCATGGGAGCGACGTTTCAATTCCTCAAAGGAATTTTAGGGGATTGCGAGCCGGGGAGAAAGAAATAATAGAAATACCCGGAAAAGTTTCAATTCCTCAAAGGAATTTTAGGGGATTGCGAGAATAACAGAGGGACGAAAAGGCTCCCAAGAAATAGGTTTCAATTCCTCAAAGGAATTTTAGGGGATTGCGAGGGAGAAGTTGGCAAAAATCGATTGTTTCCACGGAAGCTGTTTCAATTCCTCAAAGGAATTTTAGGGGATTGCGAGGAATTTATTTCAAAGTATCCTCAAGCTGATCCAAGGTTTCAATTCCTCAAAGGAATTTTAGGGGATTGCGAGTTCCCAGATAGGGATATACTCTGTTTCTTCATCCTTCGTTTCAATTCCTCAAAGGAATTTTAGGGGATTGCGAGGAGGTGGCCATGTGGCGACAGTCTAAGCCTCCTCAGTTTCAATTCCTCAAAGGAATTTTAGGGGATTGCGAGCTTTTTACGATAATCCTTCTAATCCTTTATGTTTCGTTTCAATTCCTCAAAGGAATTTTAGGGGATTGCGAGTGATCAACATTCCGGTGATCCACCGCAGCCCAGCAGTTTCAATTCCTCAAAGGAATTTTAGGGGATTGCGAGATCCATAAGCCACACGAGGGCTTCAAAGTAGAAAGTTTCAATTCCTCAAAGGAATTTTAGGGGATTGCGAGAAGATTTCCACCCAGTCTTGATCGGGGTCGTAAAGGTTTCAATTCCTCAAAGGAATTTTAGGGGATTGCGAGTCCTCAAAGGCGGCCGGCGCGATTTTTTCTTGGGGCCGGTTTCAATTCCTCAAAGGAATTTTAGGGGATTGCGAGAAATACCAGTGGCGATCGCAGAGGAAATATCCACAGAAAAGTTTCAATTCCTCAAAGGAATTTTAGGGGATTGCGAGTTATAGAGAGCGACAAGCTCAAAATGCGAAAGAGAAGAGAGCGGAGGTTTCAATTCCTCAAAGGAATTTTAGGGGATTGCGAGATGTTCAACGAGGCGTTTAAGCGAGTTCAGAATAGTTTCAATTCCTCAAAGGAATTTTAGGGGATTGCGAGTGAACGCTTGCACTCGTCGTCTTCTAGTCTCTGCTTTCTACGCGTTTCAATTCCTCAAAGGAATTTTAGGGGATTGCGAGAGCCTATCAAAAGAGGCATAGGCACGAAAAAGTTGTTTCAATTCCTCAAAGGAATTTTAGGGGATTGCGAGTATAGGTGTTTTCTTCGGTTGTTTGGGGTTCAAGGTTTCAATTCCTCAAAGGAATTTTAGGGGATTGCGAGAGGGGAATGGGAAGTCGTCCATACCTTTAGTAATGGTTTCAATTCCTCAAAGGAATTTTAGGGGATTGCGAGCACTATTTTTGTCGATCTCCCTTTATGGCGTGGGGTTTCAATTCCTTAAAGGAATTTTAGGGGATTGCGAGGGGCAAGAGGTATTGCGAATCAATGCTGCCAACGAAGGTTTCAATTCCTCAAAGGAATTTTAGGGGATTGCGAGTGGGCATTCTTCTGGGAACTTATATTCGATGGGAGTAGTTTCAATTCCTCAAAGGAATTTTAGGGGATTGCGAGTTGTACTTTCCGAATCTCCTGCCCGCGCTGATTTGGCGGCAGTTTCAATTCCTCAAAGGAATTTTAGGGGATTGCGAGCTCGCGTCTGTACTCCTGGGTGCAGTACTAGCCACCAGTTTCAATTCCTCAAAGGAATTTTAGGGGATTGCGAGCTTTGACGGCTTTCGCTTTACCTTCCATCAGGATTCCTTCCAGTTTCAATTCCTCAAAGGAATTTTAGGGGATTGCGAGATCGATGCTAATCGTATGGAATTTGAATTCTCTGGCGTTTCAATTCCTCAAAGGAATTTTAGGGGATTGCGAGTGAAATTTCACCTACCCCCTCAGCCGAAACATAGGCGTTTCAATTCCTCAAAGGAATTTTAGGGGATTGCGAGTCGTTTATCGGTATCAAGACTTGGAGGGACGATCGTTTCAATTCCTCAAAGGAATTTTAGGGGATTGCGAGATGGCGAGTGCTGGGGCGAAGCCCCAAGAGGTGAGTTTCAATTCCTCAAAGGAATTTTAGGGGATTGCGAGTCAGTTCCCCACCGCTGCACACTCCAGCAGCTATCGTTTCAATTCCTCAAAGGAATTTTAGGGGATTGCGAGTCGATGATATCTTGCTCTGCCAACATCGCTCATTTTCGTTTCAATTCCTCAAAGGAATTTTAGGGGATTGCGAGCGTGCCACTTGTAAGATTTTGTCGCGTTTTTTAGTTCGTTTCAATTCCTCAAAGGAATTTTAGGGGATTGCGAGTGCTCTGTTTGGACCAACATCGCTCATTTTCGACTTCCGTTTCAATTCCTCAAAGGAATTTTAGGGGATTGCGAGCCGAGGAACCATCAGCAGATACGGGCGTAGGCAAAGTTTCAATTCCTCAAAGGAATTTTAGGGGATTGCGAGGTGCTCCTATCGATTTGAAGGTGTTACAGCATAGGGGTTTCAATTCCTCAAAGGAATTTTAGGGGATTGCGAGAATTAAAAGATTTAGAGATCAACATCGACGATGAAGTTTCAATTCCTCAAAGGAATTTTAGGGGATTGCGAGTCAAAGTACTATTCCTTCAAAGATTTGTACAAAGCGTTTCAATTCCTCAAAGGAATTTTAGGGGATTGCGAGCCCAAGAGAAGCACCTGGTCATGCCTATCCAGATTAGAGTTTCAATTCCTCAAAGGAATTTTAGGGGATTGCGAGTGGGATTGGCAGCCGGAGCAGATTCGGGAGCTGTTGTTTCAATTCCTCAAAGGAATTTTAGGGGATTGCGAGACTGTCGGCGTAGCTAAACGCACTCTCATTTATGTTTCAATTCCTCAAAGGAATTTTAGGGGATTGCGAGGCCTCCCTTCCAGAACCCTGACACTATGCGGTTTTCAAGGTTCATTTGCGCGAGACCCCCCAAGAATAACACCGATCGCCCCAAACGGGCAACCTCAGCCCTGAATCGAAAACCCCAAAACGACCACCCCATAAGCATTACAGAGTTTGCGCGAGACCCCCCTAGCCGTGAAATGCCCGAAACCCAGACCCCATCAGCTATCCAGCCCATTTTCAGTAGTGCCTCGTTCATACAGCTACCCTCTCGCGCAAACCGTAATATTCCTTAACAAAAGAAGACCGTCGTATCCATCGGTGGGGGACAACCAATCCGTTCCACTGTTCCCTGGTGCTTGCCCCTGAGAAAATAGAAGAGGATATTGTCCGTCTCCGGCTGAATCAAGCGTTCGAGTCGTCCCCGCAAGCGCGCATACTGCATCTCCGTCAAATCACACTCAAAGACACTGAACTGCATCCACTCACCATAGGACTTGAGAATCTTATGAATCTTCGTCCGGCGCTTGTTCTCAGAAATATCGTAGCAAACGACCACGTGCATGGTTCCTCATCTCCCTAACGCAACACCAACGGCGGATAGGACTCAATCTCCCCCATCAAGAACTTCGCCAAGAGTCGTCCCTGAATCTCAAACGCCTCCTGATACGTGCATTTGCGCCCCATCACCGGATGCTTAAACTCCGACTGCTTTTTCTCCTCATAGGCTCGTAAAAATCGCTTTAACCCGTCTTCTGTCAGGGAAACCGCCCCATTTAACGGTTCTTGCTCAAAATCTCCCAAACTCAAGCCGTTGGGCTTCTTCAGCAGACTCAACACCATAGCATCCACCACCAAAGGCCGAAACTCCTCCATCACATCCAACGCCAAAGAGGGACGACCGTAGCGTTCCGTGTGCAGATACCCTAAATAGGGGTCAAAGCCGACAATGTTCAAGGCACTCTGAACATCATGGCGCAACAGGGCATAGCCCAAACTCAGTAAGGAGTTCACCGGATCTTTCGGCGGACGGCGATTGCGATGGGTAAACTCAAAGGGCGTTCCTTGCAGAAGTTGGTTGAACACTCCAAAATAGGCCGCACTGCCAGCCCCCTCATAGCCTCGTAACTGTTCAATGGTGGGGGTTCGGGGTAACGCGGCGATCGCCCCCTCCAACTGAGAAATCGCCCCCGTCACATCCAATCTATCGCTATCCCGCTGCTTCCGTTGCAACAAACTACGATAGTTCTTCAACTTCCCGCGCACAAACCCCCGTACCGCCACCAGGGACGTAGCCGTGTCTCCCGCCGCTGTCCATTGTCCCCGACGGACAAAGATATTGCGCGTCACCTCCGGTTCTAACCGTCCCCGATATTTGCCATAGCGCGTCAGAAAACTCAAGGGGATATTGCGTTCGAGTAACACATCCACCACCGAGGGGGACACCGTGGCCCGTCCCAACACCACCACGCCCTGCAATTTCAACAGAGGAACATCCACCAGTCGTTCCCCCCGATGCTTAATCTGCAAGCGTTCATCCAACTTGCCCAAAAAGACATCTTCCTGAATCACATACATCGTACCCATGACCGATTCTCCTTATATATGTACGAATTAGACTTCTCGATAGCGGGCCATCTTCGTCGCCGCCTGAGGGAGACAGCGATCGAACAAACTACAGCCACGACACCGTTTCTCATAGACGGCTGGGGGACAGTCCCCCGTGGTGAGGAGTTCTCGAACTGCCTCCAGGGTGGCGATCGCCGTCTCCCGTAACTGTGGCGACAACTCCACCTCCCGCCGCCGCCGAGACTGCAAGGAATACACATACCCCTTGCGCACTGGGGTTCCCGTCATCTCCTCCAAACACAACCCTTGCGCACAGACTTGTAAATCATCGTTTTCCCAAGGATTCTGCTTCCCCCGTTTGTACTCCACGGGATACAACTCCCCCTTCTCGGACTCCACTAAATCCGCTTTTCCTACTAAGCCGTAGCGTTGGGAACTCAACCAAATTCCACGCACCTGCCAGGCTTCTTCACGAAATCCCTCACCTACTGTATGCACCCGTTGATGCCAAGTAGTCCCTTCCACGGTATAGACATTGTCCACAAACTCCCCGGCGCAAAACATGCGCCAACAGCGATGGGGACAATAGGCATAGTGATTCAACGCCGCAATTGGAATTTCTAACATCATGACCTCCGAGACGAAACTGCTAATGTCATGCCCATTCCCATACTGGTTTTGCGTCCAACTCCACAGTAAAGGGCATAGTTACTGAGCGTGTTCAACGCCTTAATGGTGGCTGGTTCCACATCGCCTAAAATTCGGAAATCAATGCGACCCACTGCCCCAATAAACTTGCCAGACTTCCCTTTTTTACGAAATTCAAAATCTAGAATGTCGGTGCGAATATCGAAGTAACAAGGAAAAATATTGTCCGTAGAAAACCCCGTTAATTCAATGCCACTATACCGTTTCCAGGAGTTATGCAAACTGCGAAACACCGACTCAGGGGTAGGTAAGGATGTGTCATATTTCTGCTGACGAAATGCCACAGGAGTCGCCAACTGAAAATTTAGCCGCCGATTGGAATCAGACGCTGTTTCATAGAGTTCCTGATAAGAATAAGCATTAGCCCAAGGTTGAGTTGATTGCGGCGTGCCTAGGATACTGGTGATATGCAAATTGGCTGCCCCCAAATGCCAAGGTTGCCGGGGATTGAGATTGAGCCATAACTGGCTGAGTCGCCCAAACAGTTGGTCATCTAGCAGCGATACTCGCCACCAACAGGGGGTTTGGGCAGCAATGGGATGCTGATATTGTGCTTTGAGAATTGCTGGGACTTGAGGGGGGGAGTCACGACGACTCGGGGGCAGTTTTTGCAGGGGAGAACTGGTAAAAGCTTTGGTTGTTTTTTGGTCATGGAGAGTCGTCGCCAACTCCGGATCGACGGCGTTAACTGCCGTGATAAATAGGGCATTGAGATGTCGTCCGGTGGCGTAGTCAGGGGGGATTAGGGTTTCGGGAACGAAGTTAAATACAAGACTATAAGGCATGGGTTAAATACACCAAAATTCTTCATTATCAGGACATTTTAAGACAAATCCCGCTGAGGCGATCGCCAAAATGCCATCTAGGCTGGGAAAAAAGCAATAGGTTGCCGATTCTCCCCAAGCATCTTGAACGGTGATGGGATACGATGCTAATCCCTGTTTTTGCAGTTTACAAATCGCCCAACGATTGCGACGATGTTCTTTGACAATTACCCCTGGCATTAAGGGGGGAGTCAGTTGAGATAATAGGGCAGTCGGACGGATATCGTCCCCAATCATGCGAGTAATTTCGCAGTTGGGAAAGGCTGAGAGTTTTGCGAGTTGCGTATTACTAAACTCTTCTAAGTTCTCGACCTGTAACCGAAACCTGAGTTGATAGGTTTGGCAGGCACGCTCTGTAACAACGATGCGATCGCCCTCACTTGCAAACTCATAAAATCGCAACAAATGCAAGGGGTCTAAGCTAGTTTCTCCACAACTATCGAGTAGGTAGCCCCGAGGGTCTTCAATGGTGACATTCGGCAAAATACTATCTCGAAATCGAAAGAGGGGCGCATAGCTGATGTTCAGCACAATGGCATACTCTTTGAGTTTCTGAAGAACCTTGGCAGACCCCAAAATATCTAACTCTAGTGCCTCTAAAGACTGGTCACCTCGTTGAACTTCCTCCCAGTCTTCTGGGTAATAAGCCTGGATAAAACTCTTAACTAAATTGCGACCGCCCTTGATATATTTCCAGTCTTTGGAAAGTTTACACGTTTTCTTTTGGGCGATATTTTCGGCGCCTTGTAAGATTTTCATCCGCTGACGATAGTACTGCCAATCTCGGTTTCCACCTAACACCCATTGTAGCGTTTCATACAGCACCACAATTAGGTCAGCCCCTGGTGTTTTCTCTAAACTGGTTTCCAGTTCCAAAAGAGGACGGGCAATTTCTAAAAATGCCTCTGAACGCCAATAAACATCGAGAAAGGGTCGCCGCAGACAGTCCAACTGTTCCAGGGTTTCTGCAAGCTGTTCTCGTCCAGTAATCCCATCTGACTCGTTCAATCCATCCTGCCAAGCGGCTTCCGGTAAATAGGCGATCGCCTGGGAAGGAATCTGGGTTTCCGGTTTCCCCAAAACCCGTCCCACTCGACCCAATCGCTGCCAAAATGCAAAGCGATCGCGCGCCGAAAAAATGAGCCAATCTAAGTTTTGGCGATCGCCCTCAACCTCCCGTTCAAAATTAAAGCCCACATCCACCGTACTGGTAGCTAAAATCACCGGTTTTTGTGCCGCATCATGGCGCTTATCTTTAGGCGTATCTCCAGTAATTCGTCCACAATTGTCCTGATAGCCTCGCGCCTGTAACCCGTCATTAATGCGGTTGAGGGTATCCTTAGAATCTAAAATGACCGCCCCCTGTTGCTTAGGAAACTGTTGACGGCGATCGCACACCTGTTCAACCAGTGTTTGAATCATCTCCTCTTTCTCTAAATAGGGACGAATCTGCAATGCCACCGCCGTTTGCGACGGTGTCACTGAACCCACCGTCGCGCGACCATCGACTCGGTGAATGCGAACCCCCGACTGTTCCAAAACCTTCAGCGCCTCATCACAAGCCGGTTCTGGCGTTGCCGTCAACAAAACAACTTTGCGATTATTTTGGAAGTAGCCAAACACCTGAGACACCACCAAATAAAACAGCAAACTCACCAACTGTTTGGCATCATATAGATGAAACTCATCAAAAATTACCGTCGCAAAACTGCGATAAAAGACACTGGCAAGATTACTGCGATCAAGGGCATTGTACTGAAAAAATGCCGCGTAATAAAAAATGTCAGGATTCGTCACCAACAGCAGCGGACGACCCCCGCCACATTCAGGAAACAAAATCGAGGGTTCCCGCAACACATTGTAGAGTTTTTCCCCCGATCGCCCTCCCACTCGATCGCTTCGCCAACTCTGAATCTGCCGCGCGGACGCAGCTTTCACCACATGAGGTAGTCCCGCCGCCGCCACAAAGGCTTCAGCAGCGGCTGTCTGTTGGTCAATCAAGGCATTGGTGGGGGCAATATACACCGCATTTCCTTGGGGATTTTCACAAATGACACTCAAGCCAGCCTTGGTTTTTCCGGTTCCTGTCGGCGCTAAATCTATCAATACATCATGAGTTTTCGCCGCCTCATATAGCGCCCGTTGATGCTGTAAAATCGTGCTGCCAAAGACTCGTTTCAGGCCCGCCGGTAAACCGACATCATTCCCCACCGCAATGTCAGCGGGTTCAAGGGTTAAATTAAGGGGTTTCATCAGAATTTCCTCCACAAAAGGCCACATCCGCCGGACAAGTCCAGTCCCCCACCCGCCAAGCCGGACCGCGAAATTGCAGGTTTTTCAACAGGGGGGCCGGAGGAATGGAGATCACATCAAAACGCAGTAAATCGAACTGGGGGGGTAAATCCGCTGCATTAAGATAGGTATTACAGGAATAGCAGTCCGGCGGCAGCCATTCCACGGGCCGGGGATCACTCACCTCCAGGCGAACCTTACTGGTGAACTTCCCCACCCGGATATACTCCGGTAACTCTCCCTCCCCAAACACCAAGGTCTGAAAGCGATTTCCCCGTTCAATCATCCGCAACCGTCCCGTTTGGGGAAAATTACTGGGACGATAGGTGTTGGGTTTCTTCCCCGTCCGATTTAGGGGCAAGTCTTCCCGGGCCGTGGCCACTCGGTTGTTGGTCATGGCATACCAGTAGGAATCAGAAAGGGCATTAAACCGTTCAAATCGGAACGAGGGACCCTGGTTAACGGACCAAGCGGGGAGGATGTAATGCTGTCCTCTTAAGGGCGTTAAATCCTCAAAATAGCGGGGTTTCCCGGTCTCTTTGCCTTTTAGGCGATAGGGCGATCGCGCCCAACCGAGGGCGTAGGCGAGGGCATAATTGCCGATCACCCCTTCGGTGTAGTAGGTGTCCGACAGTTCCTGCGAGGCAAAAAAGATGGGTTCGGCACACCAGAGTTCCACTAGACGGGCCTGGGAAAAGGGGGAACCCTGGGGTGGAGGATTGGCTAAACTGTTTTCAACTTGGGTCATGATGGCAGTCTCCTTTTGTCTCCTTTTACGATTTGGCCTTGCGTCCTTTATTGCTGTCGGCTTTGGCTTTAACTTTGACCTGACGATAGGGTTCGTAGGACTCATCCAGGCGTTTGAGGAAGTTGGCCTGTTCCTCTAAGGACCAATGGCGATCGATATCCTCAATCAAGTCATTGAGTTCTTCAGAGGAGAGTTTCATGGAAATACCGCGTTTCTGAGTCCAAGTGTCGAGAATTGTCTGAGTTGCCTGAGTTAAAATCTTGCTATCCAAGGGATGTTCGAGGCTGACCTTCTCTTGAAGGAGATGGTCATACACCCCTTGCACTAATTCCAGGGAACTGGGTAATTCGGCAATGCCGCCAAAGACCCCTAAAATTTGGTTTTCCATCCGTCCCACGCGGCTGGAAACTGCGCCGTAACGAGTCGTTAGTAACAAGTTGCCCAGGGCATAACGCAACTCATCGGCGGTGACATCTTTGAGCGTTACAATGTCAAGAAAATGAGTCCCTGGCTTGATATATTCACTGGTGTTGAGGGCGGTAGATGCTTTCCCCTGTTCGTCGCGCATCGTGCCATTTTCAAAAATTGCGTTAATGGTGCGATCGCCCACTAAATCAGTCGCCGGTAAAACCGTAAACGCATCCTCCGTCCAAACTCGACTTTTTTGCGCTCCTTCACCGCCAGCGGCAAAGCCATAGAGGAAACAATCGATGCACAATTCACAAGGGGCATTGGTATTGAGAGAACAAATTGTACCTGCTTTGGGTGCCGTCTTAAGTAACTCATGATTGCGCAAGAATTCCCGTCCCCGCCGCCGTTCCGGGGCAATCTGTTTACGCTTAGTCATCAACAAGCGCGGAATAGAAGTCGTATCTTCCAAGCCAGCTTGAACATACTCACTACACATCGGTTCCCCAGTGCCTTCAGTGCGAAAAATGGTCTCAGATTTAGTGGTTCGCAAGACTACAACGCCAATCGTGCGTCCTTTGGGAAAGTTTTCGTACTCTTGAGCGAGAAAGGGGGTTAAACGTTCGATAGACATGATAAAAATTCTAAGTTTGAAGGGTTAACAAGAGAAATCGTGAAATTGAGATGCCCTTAAGCTGAGGTCGTTTCAGGGGAAGTTTGAGAAGACTCGGATTCAGAAGTTTTCTCCCGTTCTGCCTTGATTTTTTGACGCGCCTCCTGCAAGAAGAAAAGATACGCCGCTTCCAGGGTTTTGCCATCCGTTAGCAACCGTTCTGGACGGCAATCATAGACATCTTCAAACATCTGTTTGAGGACATCGTAAAAGGCTTTAATCTGCTCATACTTGGTGGCGCCAACTTGATGTTCACGAATCCGATCTAAGCGATTGTGATATTGCTGAACTAGGGCAGCAAACATCGTCTCCCAATCGAGATGAGATTTTTTAGATCGCACCGCTTTCAGGAAATCGCTAAAGGGTTCTGTTTGAGCAGTTCGGCGAAAGGAACTGCCTCGCAGGGTGGCTGACTCAGCCAGATAGGCCGCTCGTTTCAGGTACTCAGACACCTGTTGATGTTCTTCAGACATAAGGCTCTCCAGGAGTTGATTAAGGGGGGTAGAAATTTTATGCCATAGATGCTCTAAATGGGGGTCATCTTGTTCCCGTAAAATCCAGCGCAAGAGGACATGATAGAGCGTTAGGGGTCGAACTGTGGCTCGGGCAAGCTGATAGAAACAGTCGTCTTTTTTGCGTAAACTAGAGACGGCGATCGCCAACTCCCCTAAACAGCGCAAGCGCAGCAAAACTGTTTCAGCCGTTAAGTGTTGATGATTCTCAGTTTTTAACAACTGTCCCTGGCGATAATATTGCCCATCTCCTAACAAGGGACGTAGGGATGAAGGAATCCCATCGACGCTGGCAAAATACTCCCAACTGGGTTTAAGTTCTAAGTTGGAACTAACCACAAGGGGAAACCCCATATCCAGCGCCAAACTCATTTCTAACCCTAAGCGTAAGGATTTTAAGAGGGCCAACGAGGAATTGACCTCTCCCCAAAGAATGGGAATCGTCACCGTCCCATGGACAAACTGGGGACGTTTCGGAACTGCGAATCCCACCACTTTATTGGCTTTGAACACAACAGCATGATCTCGATACAGTTGCAGTTCATCGACAGTGACGGTTCCATCTTCATTGATTTCTGCAAGCCGTTTTAGAAAACTCCGCCAAATCCGCCGTAGTTCCAGACTCGACCCTGGGGGGAGGGCAAAATGTAAATAGAGGGGATCTTGTTTCACCGTTTTAGGGAAATTCGACCCCACTGCCATGAGTTGATAACTCAAAGCCGAGAGGGCATCCCCCCGCCGTTTCGGGTCGCCACTCATACCGCCGGGGAGACGATTTGAAAAGGACTGAACCTTAGTTCCAGGGGGCATTTGCGGGGATTTGAGTTCACCAATTTCACCCGTCATACTACCCAAAGAACAGCGTTGACGGGGGTTGGCTTGGATGTAAGCGTTCAGTTGCTTAAAGCCGCTGAACGGCTGACTTTGGGGTAGGTTGAGTAGTTCTCTGACCGCTTGGATGAGGTCTTCGGAGACGGTTTCCTCCCCTTGGCTGCGACGCCGTTGGAAGGAGTCTTCAATGGCCTGTTCAATGGTCTCTAATCCCCCCTTCACGGCTTTAGCAGCAAATAAACAGCGGCCATATTGGGCGTTAAAGGGTTCGAGGGCTTGACGCTGTTCCGGGGAGAGTCCCACGGTTTCGGCAATGCTGTCCCAAGCTAACTGGGGAGACACACCGGCTTGGCGATAACTGAGATAGGCGCATTTCAAGGCTTCAGATTGGGCAAATTCCTCAGCGTTGGAGACAGGCTGTAATCCGAAGTTGGCGGCTGCGCGGACCGCTTCGGCATCGCTACTATATTTGTGGATGTCTTGGGCCACTTTCTCGGCTTTGTAGCCTTTGGCTTTTTTCACCAAGAGGGCGGCGATTTGTTCGAGGGCTTCGTCTGGATTTTGTTGGACGGCTTGGTCATCGATTTTGATGCCATCTTTGCTGGGTTTCACCAGTTGTGCGACGTTCGCGCCAAAGACGGCATCGATTTGACGTTGCCATTGGCGGGCAATGGCGGGGGCCAGATCCTCCTCGGGGAAGGTTTCCCCTAAAAACAGTTGACCATCGGGGTTAATGGTGAGGGGGATGAGGTTGCTAGCCACCAGGACTTGTTCACAGGCCCCCAGTAATAGGGCGGTGAAGTAGCCGCGATCTTCGGTCAATCGGACTTGGAACAGGCGATAGGGCCGTTGCAGGGCGACGGTTAATTCGGTTTCAACTTTGCGAATCCGTTTTGCTTCCTCAATGCCCAAGTCAAATAAGTCTCCCGCCACCAAGAGGGCGGCCTGGCGGTTGATGTCCGGGTCTTCGGGTAGAAACCGCATTCCATCGCTGACGTTATGGCCCGAATGCCGTTCAATGAGACGACGGACGAGTTCTAAGTCGTCGTCGCTACGGATAAACTGACCGACACAGGCGCGATGGAGTTGTGCCTCAAGGAAGGGGCGATCGCGGGCCAAGGTTTTGACGTTGCGCCCCTGGTTATCGAGTTTGTTGAGGTCGTGAACGGCGGTGGCGGCCAGGATGTGCGATCGCCTCTCCTCAGTCCACCCCGCCAGGCCACTCACCGTTAGGACAAACTGACAGGCGGAATCGAGATGTTCGGCTAAACTCCGCCGGGCGCGAGTTCCATATTGGGCGTGTTGGCCGTGGTTTTCATAAAGTCGGGGGCGAATTTCGCTGAAATATCGCTCTTCCAGGTTGGGCGATCGCCCCTTAATCTCGTCACATAAACGTAACATCCATTTAGGTCTCCCTAGACTGCAAACTTCAGTGCAACTGGGTCAAAATCCTTTGTTTGTAACTGCACTTGATTTATAATGGCATATACGACCTAGACTGTCAACACTGCACGTATAATTTGGTGAATGTCACGGAAAAAAGAGACCATTACACTGTCAATTCCCCCAGGAACCAAGGCCAAATTGGAGGCGATCGCCCGTCGGTTGGGCATTATGTGGGGCAAATCCCCCAGTATCTCCGGCCTCATCGTTGCCATTGCCGAAGAAGACTATGAACTCGGCGAAAAATTTACACTGACACCGGAGCAAATCAAGGTGCTAGACCATGCCACCCAACTCCTAACCGACACCGGATTTATTGCCGAAGCCGAAACCCTCTTACAACTAATGCTCGATCGCGGCAACCTGGATTCCCCCAGCCGTCAGGCATTCATGAAAAAACTCAGTACCACAGGACAGGCCTGGCGCACTCTCGTCGAAGACTATCGCCAAAAACGTCAACCGTTTCGGGTTCTCTATCGCAATGCCAAGGGAGAGGAGTACACCTACACCGCCCGTTACGTCCAGTTCGACTTCCACGAGAAACGCTACTATCTGCAAATTTGGTGTGATGAGACGGAAGATGTGCGAGATAGCGACTTTCCCGAACTGAATCACAACCGCTGTTTACGGCGCGATCGCATCCAATCTATTATCCCCACCGATGTTCCCTGGCGTGAGGAGGGTTTGGACACCATCAAAGTACACTTACACTTTTATCGTGGCTTAGCAAAAGCCTATGAAGGCCGTGAGGTTGACATTGAGGATGAGATGGTTGATGACGTTCGCCGGGTGGTGCGTGAGGTGGCTAATCCCTTCTGGTTGCTGCGAGAGATTCGCCGCTATGGCCCAGATTGTGACATCATCTCACCGCCTCGCTTGCGGGAGTTGCTGGCCCAGGAACATTATCAGATGTGGCAACGCTACTCCAATCCTCCCCCATCCTAAGGGCTACGGGGCTAGTAGCCGCCATCAAGTGCGGCTACCATAAAACTCCATTTCAAAAATCTCCTCCTGGCTGACAATTTCTGTGTTTTCGCCTTCTTTAATTGCATTTATCATGCCAATCTCTTCAAGAACATCGCTTAATAGCTCAGAAAAAATGTCTTTCTCTTCTTGGAGTAACTCAAATATTGCTGTTTTGAGCAATTCTTTCAGTTTTGTTTCATCTAGAGTAACTTCAGTCATGGGGTTGAGGCATCTAAAATAGTTAGGTCTATTATATCGCTCTCTCTTACGGCAGACAATTTGAAGCCACGGGGCTAGTAGCCGCCCCCACAGCCACCACCGCCACCACCACCGCCACCAAAGCCGCCGCAGCCACCACCACCACCTCCGCCACCGCCAGAGAAACCTGCCGCCACAGCGGAAGAAGATCCATAACGTAAGGGTTTCTCTTCAGACTTCGTGCAATCACAGGCGTGGCAAGCGGCGGTCTTACGCACAGTTCCCTCACGGCTCCTAGTGGGTTCTTCAAGAACTCTGTACCTATAAGTCATGGTAAACTCTTCGCAATTCGGACATTCCTCAAAGTAATTCTCATCTAGGAGATAGCTGCGCAAATGAAAACGTGATGGTTCTGGCGTGCAACAAGGACAGGTCCAACCTTTAAATCTAGTACTTTTGAGATTAGCGGCAATGCTTTGGCTGCGGCTTAAATGTGGCTTAAGTTTTGTTTCGTTCACCTGCATCATGGGCCTCTGACAATTGGCACAAAGAGGCGTCAATTTCTTATGTATCCAGTCTTTGAGCTGAGCACCAATGATCAAAGCACCGCAGAAAGATGCTATTAGTGATAGCAGTCCACCCCCAAGCTGACTGTGCCCTGTAAAGAACAATGCACTCCCTAGGAGCGATGACAAAAACAATGACAAACATAAGATAACAATCCCGAGCACCTTCAAAAAAACCTGGCCATTACGGGAATCGTTAGGTTTAAACCCCCTGGAGAGGTAATAAGACTGTAATCTCGGAGAAACGGCCCATCCACCGATAACAAACATTCCTAACACCCCGATCGCAGCTACCCAAAGCCGGGCCGATGGATCGAAGAGTAGGGTCAAAGTGAAAACGGCCAGGCAAAGGAAAAAGCTAAGAATATGGAGTAACGTCACGGCCGTCTTGGAGAGTCCATGACATTTGGGATCTAGAACGCGCGATCGCCCCATCGGGAGAAATTTCGGGGGATGGTCTAGAATCCGGCAAGTCCTTTTATAGATGCAAACAGGTGTTGCACACAGAGTAATCACGGAGATGACATATAAAGATAAGGGCGAGTAAACTAGCTCACGGACAGAAATCCCTGATCTAGCGCCGCCGATAACCCCCGCAGGGGAAGCGAAAACATCTCCAGATAGGGCCGTGATGATGGCTTCTACCCCTGCCAAGGTTCCCGCATCAAAATCATTGTTGCGAAACTTCGGTAATATCTCCTGGTCGAGAATAGCTCCTACTTTAGCATCAGGGAGAATTTCCTCAATGCCATATCCTGTATCAATTTCCACGCGGCGATCGCCCACGGAATTGAGAAACAACACGCCATTGTCTAACTCAGCTTTCCCAACCCCCCAATCATTCAACAAGCGGGTGGCAAAGGCTTTCGGAGTCGGTTGTGAGTTCGTATTGGCAACCGTCACCACTGCAATTTCTGCTCCGTTCTCCGCTTCCAACGCAGAAATCATCTGATTCAATTGCCGTTCTGTATCCTCACTGAGGATATTAGCCATATCACTAACCCAGGTTCCATGAAGTTCCTGAGGATTTGGCACATCTTGAACGGTTAGGCTATGACCGAGAGAGGGAATGGTTAAGATTGACAGACAACACAGGACACTCCAAAATACCCTTCGCCCCCATCGTTTTACCGCTCTACTCATGAGCCAATGAGGTTGAAATTGGAGTTTCATCACTCCCTCCTTGCGTCCGTCAATGAGTTAAATGGCTATCTCGCCCCAGTTGACCAAATTTAATGGTAAACAGTCGGCAGTGAATCGAGTTGTGACCCCATTGACTGACCTGTTTTTTATATTATTTTGGTTGGCACTGAGAGCTTAATTTTCGTATTAACCCGCACCCAGAGTAACATGAAATTTATCAAAATCGAGCAAATTTTAATATTTCTTAGGTTTTAGGGCAGATAGGTAACCCTGAGGAATTGATATCTGGGGGGTGATTTAAGCGAAATCATTGAACATCTGCTATTCTTGATTAAATTTAGACAGAGTTATTTTTTTGAGATCAAGGCTGAAACTGATAGGTCATGTTAGCTGGGAGATAAACAGTCCCATCACGTAGAGACATACGGTAAGAGTTTCCCCGAAGTTTGACATTACGAATCAAACTCACCGGGGGCATATTGATAGTGTCAAATTGAATCACCTCATGACCAAACATAACATCTAAAGGATTGAGGGGATACGAGACCGTAAAAGTTTGATTAGAGTGTCGTTGGACATTCTCCAAGGTGTTCACGTCGAGTTTTGCTTTACTCATCCATTTGCCTAAGCGAATCCATTGGGGAAATTGAATCGCTTGTTCGGAAATTACAAAAAACTCAAATTGACTTTCCGGGGCAATTTCCTTCGCACGTCCAAAACTAGGAATATTTTTCTGAGTTTTCTGCATTTCCACATGGTAGCGATTATCGGCATATTTCCAAGTATTGAGAACCGCTGTGTGGCGAAGGCTTCGCGCCGGAGTTACATAGATTTTTTGCTCATTAAGTTTAGTTAGATGAGCTTTATATTGAGGCACTTGATGGCGACAAAAATAGCGATATTCCTCTTCAGGGTTAACTTGAGTCTGGTAGCGAGGATTATCCACAAATCCCAAGGCGTAACAGAGTGCGTAGTTGTGGAGGATGGGTTCCGTTTCATAAAGTCGTCCAATTTCTCGGGTGGCGAAATAGAGACTATCATGAAGTTCAAGCTGACAGCGGTAAATTTGAGTCATGGTAGTAGGGACGACCCTTGTGGTCGCCCAAATTCAAGGTTGAATTGATAAGGTGGGGGCGACTCTTGTGGTCGCCCAAATGCAGAGTTAAATTGATGTAAACCCCACTTTACTTAGATTTCGGGGCTTTAATGTGAGCTTTTGCGTATTCTTTGGCTTCTTGGTCAGCTTGTTGTAAAATTTGCATGATTCCCTCTTCCGTGGATGTGAGAGATTTCACTTCTGTCAACAGGGGGGTAAAGGCTTCACCAATGAAGTCGTTATGGACAATAAATTCTTCAGTCATGAGGCTTTCAATGGCGTCAATGGCTTTTTCACGTACTAGAGTTTCATCAAGGGGGTCGAGGGAGGTGAGGAGGTCTTCAGGAAGACGGTCATAAATTGCTTGAGTCCAACGTAGGTTACTGACAATTTCTCCATCGGCAAACACCACCCCTAATAACTCATTGCGAACCCGTCCCGTTCGGGTAGTTTGGGCGCCATAATGACGAGTCCGTAGGATATTGTTGAAAACATACAAAAAGCTGGCTTCTGTGGGGTCTCGCAGGGTAACAATGCTGGGGAAAAAGACTTGAGGACGGATGTGGTCTTGTTGATTGATGCGGCTGGTGACTTCCCCGACTTTAGAATCTCCCTCACCTTTTGAAGACATGGTTCCACTTTCATAGGGTGCATTGAGGGTGAAGTTTTCATGGGATTCATCGAAGGGGGTGATGGAGAAGGCAGTATCAACGATAACTTTCGACTTTTCAGAACCTGAGTCACCGATGGCAAAGCCATAGATAATGCAATCGGGGTTATTCATGCCGAATTTGACGTTGTATTCGCATTCTTCAGGTTTGACTAGGTCATATTTGCGCAACAGTTCCCGTCCCACCAGGCGTTCTGGGGTGGATTGTTTGCGTTTAAACATGGAGAGGCGGCTAATGGTTTTGCCAGTGTTCACTCCAGCGCGAACTCGTGCTTTGTTGAGTTCGCCGTCGGTTTGGAAGAGGGGATAGGATTCGGTAATCCGCAGGGTGATGAAGTGGACGTATTTCCCCATGGGTTTGTACGGGATTTGCTGATGGAAAAATTTAGAGTCAAGGGTATTTAGAAGTGCCATGGTGTTAATTGTTAAGATTTTGGGTTAGACATGAAGCGGAAAATCAAGGTTATTCCTCTTCGGAATTTGTGGATTTTTCCTTTACGTCTTGATTTTCTTTGTCTTGTTCAAGACGATAGAGAAATTCACAGGTATCTCGCAGTAGGTTCAGTTGTTTACCCGCCAACCGAGCGCGATCGCCCTTAAATGTCTTTTCAAACACCTCCTCAACAAAATAACGGGCAAATTCCAAAACCTTCTGACGTTCCTCTTCCCGATTTTGAATTTTCCAATAGCCTTCGGCAGTCGAGGAATGAACGCGATCCATGAGTTTGAAAATCTCTGCTGCAACAACCGCAACTAGGGTTTCTCCCTGAAAGAGATTAGTGTCAGCTTTAAGCAAGGTGTCTGAAGCCACATCTAAGGGTTTTAACACGGCATTGGATTTGGGATTATAACGTTTGTTGGCACGATAAAACTCTCGATAGAGTTCCACCAATTTTTTAGGATGGTTGAGTGGGGATTCTGGGGACACTTTTAGTTTCTCCTCCAAGGGATCATACGTAACCTCATCGTCAAAACAAGGGTAGAGGTCATGGATATACAAACGAAGACGTTTGGGACTCGGTGCGTCGGTTTCCCGCGCACGCGACCATTTGGCAAGATAGTGAAACACATATAAGGGACTGGTTTCTAAATTGTTGGCAAGTTCGTTCAATTTCCCCCAGTTGGCATCGTAGCCACCTTTCCCTCGTTTGGGATTCACATCGAGGTGAATGCTATAGGCAGCAGTGAGGCGATTGAGGGGAGAAAGGAGACTATCTAAGCGAAAGCGATCGCCATTTAAGAGAACTCGGAACGCCTGCGGTGCGCTGTCAAGAAAAACGGTTTCTTCAAATTCTGCACCATCTCGAAATGGAGGAATTGGTGATTCAGAAACAACGGTTTTAACATCCAAAATATTAGGAATGGCTAAGGCTAACCAAGCTGGCATGACCCAAGATTCAGTATCCGTTGGATCTCGTCCTGGGGGAAGCGCCATGAAGTAGAAGGTGAGAGGTTTATCTTCGGGATAGGAGAGTTTAAAGGTTCGGTCAATTTTACGCTGTTTATCTCCTTCGGGAAGTTGGGTTTTAACGGATAACTGTTCGTCAATGAGGAAGGAATCGACGGTTTGATACTGATTAAGGCTAAAATTCGCCGTTAGGGTTTCTGGATTGACGAAGTGACCGCGAATTTGAGTGTCAAAGCGAGTTTGAGCGATGTTGCTGTAAGCTAAGGCGAGGAAGTTATTGGTTTCCGGGGTGAAGTAGTAGGTGGGATAGAAGTAGAGATAGCGATATTTTCCATCCTCAAAGCGTTTCCCCACGGCTTGGGTTTGATTCATCAAGATTTGCCGTAACATCATTTCCGTTCCCGCAATACTGGAAATATTGCGTTTGGCGTTTGACCCCCCTAACATTTGCTTGTTGGTATAGACTTGAGGGGTAAACAATACAGCAGATTCCATTTGTTCCGTCACACTATAGGGAGAGTGGGAGAGGGAACATAACAGTTGACGACCTCGACCTGGTTTTTTGGCAGTTTGATAGTGGTCTAATTCTTTCAGGAAAATTTCAGCTTGTTCGGCAGGGGGTTTCTCAGCCGGTTGCTGAGGTAAAATCACTACCTGTTCAGTCCAGCTTCGGATGTCATCCCAACCGTCACTGAGGGGATATTGGCTGATGATCGGGTTTGTGATGGCTAGAATTGTCTCAATAATCTGGTCTCCCAGTTCCCGAATTTCCTCCTCACTTTGTCCGGGATGTTTTTGTAGGTATTTGGCGGCCAAGAAATACCAGTCTAAGGGAACGCCGCCTGTGTTTCCTTTCAATTTTAGCTGTTTAAGACTGGCGTTAATTCCTTGGATTTCCCGAAGTTCTGGTAAATAAGACTCCAGTTCCCAGGTTTGGGCAATGTCTAGGATAAGATTGGGATCAGGAAGTTTTTGAATAGCGTCTTTGGCGGCTTTTCCATTTAGGCTTTGTTTGAGGAAGGCTTCAATACGAGACCGGCGATCGCCCCAAATTTTCCGGGTCACCACATCGCCAAACTCGGCAATTTGGTCAATGCGAATGTCATCGTCAAAGCTGAAATTATACTCAGCAAGAAGAACCCCTTTTGTCTGAAACTCTTTCAGCTTGTCACTGCGGCTTTTGGCGACTGACTTTTTATTGGGATTGAGAATCCGTAGAGTTGCATCTAAGGCCACCTGCATTAAGCCAGTATCGTCAAAAAACTGAGTATAGTAGTCGGCATATTTTATTCCCTTGCCATCGCGACCAAATCCAGTTTGTTTTCGTTGCAGTTCCCCGGCACAAAGTTGCTTAATACTGGCAACGACTCGGTTAGGGAGGTCATCTCGTGAGATGGGAGGTGGATTTTTGGCGGTGAGATAAATCACGCCGGTGGGAAGATAGAGGAGGGGGTCATAGTGTTGTTCTAAATGGGCCTCCATCACGGCATTATTGACAATGTTGGTGAGAACTCCCCGGTTTTCTGAGATGGCGTGGTACGTCAGTTGCAGTTGGCTGTCGCTTAAGTCGCCGAGAATTGTGTTGAGACTCGGTTTTTCGGCATCTTGGGGATGTTTGATAATGGAGGAGATGCGATCGGCGAGACAGGCTAAGTCGGCGAGACATTTGAGGGTGCGATCGCCTAACGTCGGATTTAGACTGCCATCTGCTAGATTGAGATGGGTATCATTTTTTGTCTGGGCATTATAGGCAATGTACAATAAATCATCTCGATAGGCTTCCCAGTGAGTGGGATTGTCAGGAAAGAGGAAGGTATCCAGTCCTAAGGCTGGAACGAGATAATTAAACATCTCTCGATGTTCTTCAGGGGAACGCTTGCGGATATCGGCATCGAAATTCTGACTTAGCTGCTGATAGAGTTCGGGGATTCCCGGGATGCGGCGATAGTCAAACTTCTCAAAGTCATGGAGGACAAAACCCGCAATTCCCAAGCGGCGATTCAAGTCATCCACCACGCGGCGAATGGTAGTATCCAGGGTTTGTAGGCGACGTTCAATCAGATTCGCGGGAAATAAACCATTGAGAATATGGGTGTTGAGAGACTGATCGGTGGCATTATCGCGACGGGGGGCTGAACGTTCTCCTCTGGCGACGCGGCGATCGAGTTCCTCAAAGAACCATCCCCCTTTTGCGGAAACGCCAATGCTGTATTGCAGCAGGTTGGGTAAGACTAATTCGCCAAAGTCTGCCATGACGCGATCATCAGGATGGGTTTTTTGGATGGCCCGTTGGAGAAGTTTCAGGGTGAGAAGTTGACGAGAGGGTTCGACGGTGCGATCGCCGTCTTCATCCGTGAATCCCAAGTCTTCGGGATTCATCTCCTCAAAGTTGTCGTCAAAGTCGTCGTTGACACTGAGGTTTTCAAAAAGACTCAGTTGTTTGGGATCGCCTGGATTTTGGGATGTCATAATAGAGACGGGGTGAAGTTCGTGAGTATGGTGAATTATGGGTACGTCGCAAATATGACATACCCATACACATCAAAACTGAGTCTAAAATTTATCTAGACTATTCTGTCTAATCGTCCTCATCTCTATAGTTGCAGTTCGCAGTGCCAGAATTGGAGTAAAGACTAGGATTATAATCGTGTGTACGAAGCTCATCTTCGTATCGTTGAACGGTAGTTTCCAAGTTAGAGACTCGTTCCATCAAAACTCCTATCAAGTCATAAATTTCTGATTGGTTTTCGTTTGCTTGGTACATTGTGGATCTCCCTATTGTGAGTGAAATAAGAGAAGAAAAACAGTAAAACTTAGTTTCAAACAAAGGTTAGAGAGTTACTGGTGACTGAACCAGCCATGATGGGGGTTCGAGACTACCTACGCCTGCACTTAGTCCTGAAAGCTATTCATACAGTCTTCTCCTCCTTCTGTGAGAGGTGATGGTGTCATGCAATCTTATTACTGAGCTGTCTCACGAGCTAGACTAATTGTATAAACACCAAGCGATATTTAAAGGAATTGTGCGCCACAGGCTTGGTTTCAATCTGATACCCCTTGTGACGGGACTCAATCATAGTATGACCAAATTGATGGCTCACCTGTGCTGCTAACTCGTCGGCGGAATGTCATTCTCCGTCTCCAAGTAGAGTCAGTAAACGTTTCAGGCTAGTTTTTCACTTGATCGTTATCCTCCTGGTTATGAAGTTGTGAACCCAGTATGGCAGATGGCAGAGTAGGGCGTCAAGAGTTTTTAAGAATTAAGTTTCAGGGTTATTCAACAGCTCATAAGTTGTCAGGGTTATTCAACCGTGCTAAATTTGATGTCGATGGTTTTCCAGCAGGTCAGAATGCTGTATCTTTGTAGCCAGGCGGCAGCCTTAATCCCTTTGAGGGATTGAAAAGAATAACCCTGAACTTTCTGCTGCCAGCTTTTCCACAAAGCACCCTCTAATCCCTTTCAGGGATAGCCCTCCAGCCATCCAGACTTACCCCCCCTAACGCCTGAGACACCCCGCCAACACATCCAACAGCAACGCCGCCTGACCGATCGCCAACGAGTAAGGTGGCGTTGTCGTATGGATACTGCCACTGTCAGCGATGGGATAAATACTGAAGTGCATCGGTAGCCGCAATCGCTGGCGAACCTCCCTCATGGGAAGGGGAACCACATAACTCACCAACCCCTGACGCTTTAGTTTTACGTTGATGCCGCCAATCCAGGGATTCTCCGGTTGCCAAAGTTCTACCCCCGTCAAGACTTGAACCTGCCAGGAATTAGCAACCACCTCCAAACTCCCCGGATAGAGAAATCGCCAGTTTAACCGTTCCTCCCGGTAACCCTTCAACTTCATAAACCCCAAACAATACCGAAACCGTCCTTTGGCGATCGCCTCATCCATCTGTTGCAACCGTCGCATAAACCCCGCCTCCGTCCACATCTCAATCTGCAAATTGCTGAGAATCCCCGGTAAGTCGTAGGTTTTGAAGCGATCGCCGGCTACCCCCTCCGTCTCGTCATACAGTCCACATTGCAGGGGACTCGATCCGCGAAAACGATACGCCTCCTCCGCGATCGGATTATTGGATTTCCCGGATATCGCCTGCCACTGCTGCTGGGACGCCTTGATTAACGCCTGGGTTCGCTGAAAGGATGTCCCAAACACCCGCTGACAATCCCGACGCAAGCGATCGCAACTGTCCGTATAAACAGACCGAATCTGAGAATCACGCAAATCGTAATAGAGTTTCACCGATTGAACCGTTCCCCATTTGCCGTAATAGCCCCGAAAGTCATTAATCTGACGATATTCATCGCGAATTGCCTCATTAAACACTGTTCGTTCATAACATTCCCCCACCGTTAGGGGTGCGGACTCTTTTTCAAACAGGCGTTCCGCCAAAAACTTGGGAACCAATCCATAAGCAACACAACGGTCAAATCGATGAAACCCCTCCTTATCCTCATAGCCGTCATGTCGTCCTAACCGTCCCAACCGCTGAATAAAATTCCCGGCATCAGCAGATTCAAACCAAAGTAAGTTGATTTTAAAATCTACCCCCACATCAATAGTACTGGTTCCAATCACTAAATCTGCTTGTAACGATTTTGCTTTTGCCTGTTTCCCCGACAGTCCTGTATTTTCCCCCACTGTCAAGCCATGGTCAGCAAAAAGAGCCTGAAAGCGAGGCACTAACCGCTTCGCCGCTGCAATGGAATTCAGGATAATTGCCCCTTTACTTCCCGGCATCTCTAGGAACTGTTGTAGAATGCGATCGCCATTGTCTCGTAACCACTGTTCCGAAGCCTGTCCCTGAGACTCCAGTGCAACAAAATTAAACTCAATCTCTCGGGCAATTTGCCGCCAACCCTGACTGAGTAAGCTGTTTTTCTCTATCTCACTCTCGGGATAGCGATAGTTACCTGCCTCAACTGGATTGATAACCTGATAGCGAAATTGACCCCGTTCCAGCATTTCAATAAGCTGTAAATCGGGAGTTGCCGACAAAAACAAGAATTTTTTAGTTCGATTGGTATGTCGAATCAATAGCATTGTATTGAGGACGCTAGCAACTTGAGGGGCAGAAAAAACATGAAATTCATCAAAAATAAACTGATCCAAGTTTTTGTCGATACGATTCCAGAGCTTATCAGGATTATCGTAATGAGATAAATAAGCCCCCCGATGAAGATAATGAATCATATCCGGGTTAGATAATAAGACTTCCGAGTTGCTGCCTCTGCGAGCGATGCCTTGTGCCTTGGTTAACCCCTCTTGCTCTGAAAAAAGCTCCAACTCTTCACCACTTAAACGATTGATGCGCGGAGGATAAAGTTGAGGAAAATAGCTGACATACTCACTTAATTGTCGTGCCTGATCCCGTGCCAATTCGTTGGTTGGATACATGCCTAAGGCAACTTGATTATCCAGTAACACCGGGGAATAGGCGGCAAAACTTTTCCCATCTCCCGTCATCGCCGTGTTCACCACCACGTCAATATCAGGATTTTGCAGTGCCTCATAGGTTTGTGCCTGATGCGATAGCCAACGCCAATGGGGGGGAAGTGTCACCCCTAGGGGGGGTGTAGCAGCCGGTTCCGAGAAAATCGGCTTCAGGGTGATAGGATACTCCAACATCAGAAACTGTCCGTAAGTTGTTGATTAGTTCTAGTTTGGCAAGCAAAATAGGAATTGACAAGCATTACACGGAAAAAGTGTCCGTATAAATTAAACATTGTGACTCGTAAAGGACAAGCCATTACCCTCTCCCTCCAGGAACGAGATAAACGAGCCTTAGAAGCCCTGGCCCTGGAATTTGGCAAAACTTGGGGAGATAAGCCCAATATCTCGAAACTCGTGCAGGCGATCGCCCGTCGGGAGTTGGCGATCGCCCCCAATCACGACTGGAGTGGCGATCGCATCCAATCCCTGAACCAAGCCAGACTGGCACTCATCGACCAAGGCGACCTCGCCACGGCCTTAGAATTAGGGCGTTTATTGTGCGATCGCAGTGAACTGTCCTTACCCCTACGTCAAGAAATCGAGGCCTTCCTCGACGCACCCAGTCATCCCTGGCGCTTGCACGTCGAAGGTTACATCCGTCGCCAGCAATCCTTTACCCTCTCCTATCAAGATGCCACCGATCGCCTCTGGCGCTTCACCATCTGCCATGCTGCGATCGTCATGCACGAGGAACGAGACTATCTCGACTGCTGGTGTACGGACAGTGAGGGGAATCTCGACCTACCGGAACTGCGCCATAACTGGTCTCTACGACTCGATCGCATCCAGGATGCTGCTCTTAGTCCCGCTAAAACCCCTTGGCGGCGAGACTTCGACCGCATCCCCGTCGAATTCTATTTATACGGACGTTTAGCCGCCAGCTACAGCCAGTCCAAGAACCATCCCGACGACCGAGACAGTGAGTGGTTAAGCGATCCTGCCAACGTGCGCCGAGTTGTCCGTTCCGTCTACAACACCTATTGGTTTCGCCGGGAACTGCGTCGTCACGGTTCAGAGGTCGAAATTATTGCCCCAGCGGCCTTGCGGGAACTGATGGCCCAAGAGTATCGCCAGATGTGCGATCGCTACTCCAATCCCCCGCCATCCTAATCTCTAAGACAGTCCTTAAATCGGTTAAACTGCTGATAAACGCTTGATATTCTGGGAATGCTAACCCCGCTTGTAGGGTTTCCAAAACAGCGGCGAGATTGTTTGGCAATCGTCCTCCCCGCCGTTCCCAATCTCTCCTACTCCGCCAACGCCTGCTTCAACCGCTGCACAATCGTCTCAGCAATCGGTGCAAACACCGTCTCCTTCTCCTGAGTTTGCGCCTCCGTCTCCCCAGGCGTAACCATCGTCTCAAACTCCAAACGAGAGGTGGCACTGGGAATCAAGCGAATCCGTCCCAACTCGCCCAACTGCTGATGATTAAAGCAGTAGGCATATACCCCTTCCTCCTCCTCCGTCGCCATCGTCACCGCCTCCGGCAGACGAATCGGCAGAGAATTGGTCGACTTCGCCCCCGACGTTTCAATCTGGCCATTCTCCCGCACCCACATCACCTGAACCGTTCCCGCACCTACCATCACCACAACCGCCTCCGACTCAGGATTATACGACTCCACCAAGCCATTCACCTCCGCCTGAGTTTCCGGCGTCGCCATCCAGAGAACCGTATCCGTATTTCCCTGAGAAATATAGTAAATAATCGTCTCTAAATCCTTCTGATCATAGAGAATTGCGCCGCGATCGCCCCGTTGTCGCGATTGAGCGATCGCCTCCTCCACCGCCGCCGGCAGCAACACCGCCGCCACCTGCTCGCGCATACTATCATCCCACTTCAGCGGGTCTTGGAACCGTTCCTTCCACTCATCAGGAACCCGCTCAATCATGCGATTGTAAATAGAAGGGGTTACATCAACAGCAGCAGGATGAGAGGACGCAGCAGCCATAACTCAGGGAGGTCAAACACAACCCATTTATGATACCCCTGCCCCGGCCCAGCTTCAAACCGACTCATTCGCATCCGGGAACCGTGGCGACTCTTGCACCTTGCCCCCCTTCGGTAACTTGCCTCGCTTAGGGGGCTTCCCTTGGCCATTATCCTCATTCTCAGCCGTTCCCAGCCCCTCCATTGGGCCACCCTTGCCAGTCTTGTCCCGTTTGCCATTAGCCCGTTCCCGCACTGAGGCTGGAACCGCCACCTCTTCGACTTCCGGCAACTTCTCAACCTTCAACGCCGTACTATGATTCGACCCCGAGAGGCGTTTCAATAACTTCGGTTTCGGGGCGTGCAAGAGATAGATAATGGTATCCCCCTTCTGCCAGGCATCTGCCGCCGACATCACTTGCAGTTTCCCCTCTCGTTCTCGCAACAGCGGCACCAACTCCCCAGAGCGAATCAAGGCCTGTAAATGAGCCTTCTGGAAGGCAAAGCCATGGTCTTCCAAGAGGGTTTCCCCCAGCTTCACTTCCCCATCATCGAGGTACTTGTTCCAGATCTTCAAAGGGAAATCTGGGGCGATCGCCTGACGAATTTTTGATTTGTTAGTGGGGGTTCCCGTCTTCTCCCGAGGCAGCAGTGCCAGAGTTCGCGGGGGTTCAAACTCCTCCATCGCTCGCTGGGCCAGAACCGTGTTCACCTCCCCATTACTGGTCATCGTCAGGAAGGTTCCCATCGACTCTAACCCGGCTTCTTCGAGAACCTCCGTATCTAAAGCACTGCTGAGAAACACTTTCAGCCCCATATCTTCTGCCAAGCGACAGGATTCAGCATTGGTGTCAATCATTACCACCGCCTCACCCCGTTCCTGGAAGAGTTGGGCAATCAAGCGACTGAGGGGATTGGAGCCGACAATCAACACCCCAGTAGCCGTCGTCGCCTCAAGTCCCAAAACTCCCACCAACCAGCGGGCCGTTAGACCCTGTAACATCACCGTGACAATAATCGTCAGGAACACCAACGCCTTAATGGCATCCCCCCCGTTAATGCCTCGTTCCGTCAACAAAATCGAGAACAGAGAGGCTACGGAGGCGGAGATAATCCCTTTAGGGGCAATCCAACTGACAAAGACCTTTTGCCGCCAGTTGAGGGAACTGTTGGCGGTACAAATCCAGACATTAATGGGGCGCACCACCAGCATCAGCACGGCAACCGTGGCTAAACTGCCCCAACCCAGGGCGAAAATACTGGGAATCGAAAGGTCGGCGGCTAGGAGGACAAATAAGACCGAGACCGCCAAAACTGTTAATTGACTCTTAAAGCGCCGTAGCAATCGTTCCTCGGGCAAGGAGGAGGCTCGCATCACTAACCCCGCCACCACCATGGTCATCAAACCGGATTCCTCCACTAGGAATTGGGAGAAGCTATACAGTACCCAAACACCGGCTAAGACCACCAAATTTTTAATTTCTTCCGAGAGGAAATTGGCTCGGGTGATGAAGTAGCCCAACAGCCAACCCCCTAAGCCGCCAACGGCTAACCCTAGTCCTAAGCGCAGCACTAGGCCCGTCAGCACCCCAAGGAGATCGGCATCCCCGTTCAGCACCACGTCCAGGACTAAGACCGCTAAAATGGCGCCAACTGGATCGATGAGTACCCCTTCCCCTTCCAGGAGGGTGGCCACTTGGCGATCGACGTGAACCTGTTTCAGCAGGGGGGCCACGACGGTGGGCCCGGTGACGACCACGAGGGCGGAATAGAGAAAAGCGATGGGCCAGGGAAACTCAGCTAGGCTATGGGCCGCTAAGCCACCGCCAATAAAGGCGATGAAGGTTCCCAAGCTGACGAGGTTGCGTAAACTGCCGGAAACTCGACCTAAATCCCGTAGTTCTAGACTTAATCCTCCTTCAAAGAGGATAATGGCAACGGCGAGAGAGACAATCACCTCTAAGCCTCCCCCTAACAGTCCAGGATGCAGCCAGTCTAAACCGCTTGGTCCGAGGAGGATGCCCATCAGGAGCAGAAAGACGATACCCGGAACCTTGAAGTATTCCGCCAGAACCTGAGAGCCAATTCCTACGGCTACGGTTAGGGAAATTAGAACTGTAATCTCGAAAGAAGCGTCCATAAACTGGGGGGGTTAGCGACCATCCGCTTGAGAGAATTTTCAGGCAATGTGGGTTAGGGCTTGGGAATGGGGGCGATCGCAACCCAAACCAATGGCGATCGCCCCAAGACTCAATCCGATTACTTGCTAAGTTAAACGTTTTTAGACAAAACCGGTATGGCAGCACTTCATCGGGGGGCGGCCCGACAAGCTCACACAGAATAACACACCGCTTATGTCGAATGGCTCAATGGAAGAGCCAATGGGACATGAGCGGTTTGGGGATGGGTTCGGTTCTGGGCGATCGCCCTCCGAAAACCGAGCCTCATTTGAATTGTTAATCAGTCTCGGGGAAACCTGAGTTTCCGGAAAACTTCCCTAGAAGCGATCGACGCTGGAGGTGAAAATCGGTTCTAGGCGCATGGCTAAGATAGCGGAGGGACGAATCACCATATATTCCCCCTGAATGTTCTTGATGGGAACGTTGATAAACTCGTCTGATTGAGATTTGGGTTTCAGTTCGCTCCCATACCATTTCTGAAACTCCTCAATGGAAGGGAAGCGTACTTCTTCTTTTTGGCCACCACTGATAAAGAGGTGAACGGCGTACTCACTGGGTTTTGGCATCGTGCTTTGGTGTTCTAGACCGCTTAAGGCTATCTTCCCTAGGATACCAAAGCAAATCGCTGTAGCATCCCGTCGAGAAGATTCGGAAGTAGATCGGCGATCGCCCCGGGGTTTGGAAACTCAATTTCCTGATAACTGGGTAAATCGAAGGGAACGACCCCGGATAAGTGCGGCTGCTGCACTCTAGCCAGCAGAATCTGCTCAACTCGCTTGGATTGTAGCGCGTAGCCGAGTTCAACACAGACATTGGGACCTGGTAAGAGTTGCGGGGATTCCCCACCGCTAATCCCTAGGGGAGTGACATCGGCAATAAATAACAGACTCTTGCGAATTTGCCGCAGTTGATAGGAACTAAGGCGAGTCGCGCCCTCGGAGGGCCGTTTGGCTAGTTCTAAGCCCAAGGGAAGCCGCGATCGCCGATTCACCTGACGAATATAATCCTCTAAGGCCTCGATCAGTTGTGCCCCATGGTCTCCCTCCGAGAAACTGAGGAAAATTTTAGGATCGAGATAGGCGCTTCCCTCTTGCTTGGTGAAATAAATTTCGTGGCTACTGAGGTCAATATTGGCAATGCGATAGGAACCACTCCCCTCAATATAGAACTCCACCGCCTCCCCGGCTAAATAGCGGTTAAACCAGTCCGCCTGTTCAATCTCATGTCGTTCTTCCAAGAAATCCGCCCGCAACCCAGCTTTCAGCAAACTATTACGGCTAAGGCGAATATCATGGGGGCGTTTTCGTAACTCCGACAAGGGTTCGTACTGTTCGATATACCAGCCCCGTAACGCGATAATAGCCATGATGCGATCGCCCCCCTAAACACTTACAATCAACCCACTATATCAATCGAGCGACCTCCGATTGTATCGCAATCCCCCCACCCCAACGCAAGAGGGCGACCACAAGGGTACGCCCCTACCTCGGTTCTCCCCTCCTGGGAGGGGCAGGGGTGGGTTCTCCCTTCTCCCCCTGTTGCCTATTGCCTATTGCCTGTTCCCTGTTTCCTAAAAAAAAGAGATTCGCCTCTTGACAAATCCCTTTATTTGTGCATCTAGGTTTGAGCGAAACTCAACTCATCTGCATCTGGCGATGACAAAGACGTAGAAGAATCCAGGCTGAAGCGAGTTTGAGGACTTCAAGAACCCAATAGCCCTGCTGCATTGTCTCCATGAGGGGTGAAAACTCGCTTAGAGGCTCAAGGGGGGTTAACGACATCCCGAGAGCGCTCATCTGGGGTGTGAAGAGATAGGTGTAGGCGATCGCAATCCCCAACAGCAGCGTTGATAGAATGATAGCTTTGCGGGTTTGTGGCCCAAAAAAGTGCTGCTGTTGATTGAGAACGAGCACGCCCGTGAGTGCGATCGCCCCAAACAAAAGTTCGAGATGATTGAACCGCTCAAAGGTGCTGTAACCCATGCTGGCGAAATCCGGTTGACTCATCATGCCCAGGCTGTACATTCCGGGCATCATCACAAAGTCCAACATCAGACTTCCACCAAACCACAGGGCCAGACTCAAGCTAATGATGGCTTGCCAAGAGGGGGTTTTACGAATCCAGGCGCTGAGTGCAGTCATAGCGTGTTCGGTGTTATTTCCTAGTCTCAGGATAACGAACTTCTAACGCCAAAACGATGACAAATTATTGCAAGAAAATCACGAATTGTGAAGTCAAGGAAATTCAAACATCGCGATCGCCCTTACCCCTGAGAGGCCGAATTGACCAATTCCGTTTCCTGAGTTCCATCGGCCGCTACCCAGGCAATTTGGGCAATACGACGGCGACGGGCACTCTTGCGCACCGCCTCGGCATCCTCGCAATGGTCCAGAGAGAGTTCAACCCGAATTAAGTCCTCTTTTTGTCGTAACTGTCCGGCGAAGGCAAAGGCTGCCGCCTGGGCCTCAGGAGAACGAGGCACCACCAGCCAATCACTAGATGGGGTACTCTCAGGGAGTTGGTCGCCGCTGAGAAGCAGATGATGTAAATCTTCTAGGTTCAGGGAGAAGCCAATCCCGGAACAGGCCTGACGTTGGGGATGATACAGTTCCAACAGTTCATCGTAGCGGCCCCCTTTCCCGAGCAGTTGGCGATCGCTGCGACTATGGCCCACGACCTCAAAGACAATCCCCGTATAGTAGTTGAAGGTTTCAATCAGGCTCAGATCCAACGTAATCTGCTCATAAAATCCCGGCTGAGTGGTTTTGAGAATCGCGAGCAGGGCCGTGAGGTTATCGAGGGCAGTTTGGGCAGTATCAGGGAGTTGAAGCTGTTGTAATTGTGCCAACACCTGATCAGGGGTTCCCCGTAGATTAAAGAGGCTCAGGGCGCGATCTCGCAACTCCGGGGACAAATCCAGAGTTTCAATCCCCACATAGTCGAGAGCGGCGATCGCAGTGCGAACGGCGGTGCGGCTGGGTTCCGGGAAGGGGTCGAGGAGCGATCGCGTCAGGTGGGCTTCTCCAAGCACCACTTGCACATCATCAACACCCAAACGGTCTAAACTATCCGCCAGCAACAGTAACACTTCCGCGTCCGCCACCGGCCCACTGGCCCCCAATAGTTCCACACCGGCTTGATAAAACTCCTGTTGGCGGCCATAAGCCTGACTGCCACTGCGACGGAAGACATTGGCGTTGTAGTAGAGTCGTTGTGGGAAACTCGAGTCCGAGAGACGACTGACAGCGGCCCGAGCAATTGAAGCGGTGAGTTCTGGCCGCAGTCCCAGGAGTTCATCGTCGTTATTCTGAAACTGGACAACAGTACTGCGGTCAATTGCCCCTCCCGCCATGAGAGTATCGAGGCGTTCTAGGGTTGACGTGATGATGCGGTGATAGCCCCAGCGACGGAAGGCATCTTGCAAACGCCGCTCAATCCATTGTTTCTGGGTAACATCGAGGGGCAGGAGATCCCGCGCCCCAGCGGGAGGTTGGTGTACCGTCATGACTGTTGTAGTTACGTTACTTACTTTTTCTTGTTGCCAAAGAGGCCAAAGAGTCCACCGCCCCCTTTATCTGACTTTTTAGTTTTATCAGATTTTTTGGGGGGTTTCGTCTTGGGTTTCGTCTGAGTCGGGGTGGGCCGGGCCATCATCCGGGTTAGGGTTTTCCGGGCTTCTAGGGCCAGGGGTTCTTTGGGATCGAGTTTCAAGGCCTTAGTGGTGTGGGAGTTGGCCATCGTTAGGTTAACTTTGCTCGGTTGCACCTCTTGTTGTTTGAGATAGACCATGGCCATGAGTCCATGACAGCGGCTATTCTCCGGTTCAAGTTTAAGGGCATCCTGGAGTTCCTTGCGAGCATGAGCAAAGTTTTTCTGCTCCATGAGCGATCGCGCCCGTTGTAGATACTGTTCTACAAAGGTATTAGTGGACGCACGGGCTGGCGGTGGCGTCGCAGCAGTGGGACTCGGAGAGGGTCCTTTGGAGGCTTGGGCCCAGCCCTTGTTTTGCTGTTCCCGACGGTAGAGATAGACCAAATTCAACTCACTCAGTTCGCCCACATAATGGTCCATGCGGTTGAGATCCTGATATTGCTGTTGGGCCAGTTCGCTAACAGCTTTCTGGTAGAGGGCCTCATAGTTATTGGCCTCAACCAAACTTTTGGCGATCGCCGACTGGAGTTCGATACTGCTATATTCCTGTTGTAGGCGTTTGGCCAGCATCCGTAGCAAGATGGCATAGTCTGACGCTTCCCGCTCGTTGGAGAACTTGCCATAGGCGGGATTGACCAGTTTGGAAAGAACCGATTGGGCCAACTCTCGGTTGTCCGCCTGACAGACATCGGGATGTAAGCAGCGGGCAATTTTGAGATAGCGTTTGCGAATGGCTTTAGCCTCGGCATCTAAGGTCACCCCAAGAATGGCATGATGATCGGTGAAGTCGAGGGTAAATAAGCCCCGGTTAAAGTCGAAAGAGAACGACATTGTGTCGTCACAACCTCCCTGCGATAAGTGTCTTGATACGAGTGACGCGACCGTACCGTCTCCCTAAGGATAGGCGTCTTGATACGAGTGACGCGACCGTACCGTCTCCCTAAGGATAGGCGTCTTGATACGAGTGATGCGACCGTACCACCTCCCTGAGGCGAGTTTCCTGATACGAGTGACGTGACTGTTTCTACTTTACTGTGATTTTTGGGGTCTTAGACGGGCGATCGCTCACTGAGGCGGCCAATTCCAGGAAGTTCTCCGAGGGGTTGGACTTCGGCGAGGCGATCGCTTAGGGCAGACTGGAGATGGCCATTGGTGGCCAACAGTCGCCCGGAGGGTAAATCCAGGGGAGATTGGTCATAGGCGGTGACAACGCCCCCAGCTTCTCGTACTAAGACAATTCCTGCGGCTAAATCCCAGGGAGAGAGTCCTCGTTCCCAATAGCCGTCGATGCGGCCACAGGCCACATCGGCTAAGTCTAATGAGGCTGAACCGCCTCGGCGCACGCCCTGGGTGAGATGGGTCAGATAGCAGAATTCTGCATAGTTATTATCATCCCGTTCTCGTCGATCATAGGCGAATCCGGTAACCAAGAGGCTGCGATCGAGGGTTTTCGTCTCCGAGACGTGCATCGGTTGGCGGTTATAGGTAGCCCCGACTCCTGTAGCGGCTTGGAAGAGGTCTTCTCGGATGGGGTTATAGACCACGCCCACTTGGGGAACTCCATTGATGAGGAGGCCAATGGAGACGGAACAGACGGGATATTGGTGAGCGTAGTTGGTGGTTCCGTCGAGGGGGTCAATAGCCCAACGGAAGGGACTCTCAGCATTGCCCAATACGCCAGACTCTTCGGCGAGGATACCACAATCGGGGCTATGACGTTGCAAGACCTCTAGGACTTTGGCTTCGGATTCTTTATCGGCGACGGTTACTAAATCCCCAGAACGTCCTTTTTCTTCGACGCCTTCGAGTTTTCCCCAATAGGCTTGTAGAACCGCCCCACCTTGGAGGGCGGCTTCGGTAGCGATGTCGAGAAAGAATTTTAGTTTGTCTGGTGTGACGGAGTTCATAAAAAGGTTGAGTTTGAGGAGTGCGATCTCGACGAGACGAGCCGGCGATCGGTTTTCTGAAGTTTAACAGATGAATGCCCCGGGGTTCATCTGTGAACGCCTTGGCGAATCCCTTGATAGGTTTGACCAAAAATAATGGGTTTCAAGCCCCGCCCTTCCAGGGCGGCATTAGATGTGCTATGACTGATACCAATCGTGCAAGTGTCAAACGATGTTTGTTCTCGAATACAAGGTCAAACCCAAACCTGATCAAGTCTTAGCCATCGACGAAGCCATTCGGACGACTCAGTTCGTCCGCAATAAAGTCTTGCGTTACTGGATGGACAATCGGGGTGTGGGTAAGGCTGAGTTATTTCGGTACAACACACGACTGAGAAAAGAGTTTAAGTTTGTCGAAGAACTCAACTCTCATGCTTGCCAAACGGCGGTCGAGCGAACCTTGAGAGCCATTACTCGTTTTTACGAAAACTGTAAAAACCAAGTCAAGGGGAAGAAGCGGTGCGACCCCGCGCCGTCGCACGGCGCTAGGGAACGCGCACCAAGAGAAGGTTATCCTCAATTCCAAAGGAATACCCGTTCAGTCGAGTATAAAGTTTCGGGTTGGAAACTTTCAGAAGACAGAAAACACATGGTCTTCACCGACAAGAAGGGTATCGGACATTTGCGTTTAATTGGTTCGAGAGATTTAAATTATTACCATCCCGAACAGATTAAGCGCGTCAGGATACTCAGGAGGGCTGATGGCTATTACGTCCAGTTTTGTCGCACCCGAATTCACTATTAAGCGCGTCAGGATACTCAGGAGGGCTGATGGCTATTACGTCCAGTTTTGTCGCACCCGAATTCACGCATCGGGAGAGATTCCCTCTTGGCTGGTTGGAGAGATCCTGTCAGCTAACGGAGACTCGTAGAACGATGTCATCGGGAGAGATTCCCTCTTGGCTGGTTGGAGAGATCCTGTCAGCTAACGGAGACTCGTAGAACGATGAATCCCCCTGCCTTTGGGCGGGGGAGAACGTCAATCTGTTCGATGGGGAAGCAGTCCGATTCAGGAAATGGACCAAACCTCATAGGGTCTTCTGGGTTCAAGGTGATACGTAAAATTTATGGCAGATGATACCCGTTGCGGTAGGGGCGAAAAATTTTTCGCCCCTACAATTTTGTGTACCATGCAACAAATCTAACCCTAGATTCTGAAACCCCTTTTTTTACCTCTACGGCAATAATTTGTATCTGCCATATTTTTTGCGGATAACATTAACGTTATATCAAGTTTCTTGATGAGCATAACGCCATTTCCAAATAAACCCTGAAAGCCAATTGGTAATAATATGAGCAATGATGGGAACCAGAAGATTTCCAGTGAGAATGGCACTTAAGCCAAGAAGTAGACCGACAATGGTGGCCCAAGTGGTGTAGGCCCATTGATGACGACCACTGATATGGAGAATGCCAAATAATACACTGGAGAGTACTAAGCCCAGAGGATTTAAGCCGATCGCCGGTAACATCACCCCCCGAAACAACAGTTCTTCACTCATTCCTGGAAGTAGGCCCAGCCAGACTAAGTCAAACCAAGCCAGAGGGGCAATGGCTAAGTTGAGATAGAACTGGGCACTTTCTCGATAGGCCCCCCAGACGCGATAGAGAAGCGAACTGGCGAGGGTAATTCCTAGACTTAAGGCGACGCCTAAGGCCGCTTGTTCTGGGTTCCAAGATAGGGGTAAGAGTTGCACGCTGCCAAACCGTAGCCAGAGTTTGGAGACAATCATCAGAACGACGGCGGTGACTCCCATCGCGACTAGGATTTGGGGGCGGGTTAAGGGTTCAAAATCAGGAGAAGGGGAATCGTTCACAATGCTTGGTTTAGGACGGTTTACAGATGCGTTAGGGGCGCAATCTGGGGCTGTAGGGACGGAGGATGGACGCCACTGCGGTGGGCGGCGATCGCCCCGATGGCTTCGAGATACGATCGCACGGATAGGGCCTCAATCCCTAAACTGGCGGCGGGACAACGCATCTGGGTTGAGTTCTCGGCGACGGTAATGATTTGGGTTGCGCCCTGACTCCAACTTAGGATAGCACTGCCGCCACAGGCGCCTTCAGGGACAATCACCACATCCACATCGGGCGATCGCAGATCCTGGGGGCGACAGTCTTCCGCTGGGACGAATTGGGGGGCGCGACTGAGGCCCATTAAAACGCAAGGAAGGAAGGTATAGCCTAACTCCTCAGCAGCGGCCCGAGGGGACAGGTTGGGTTCCGGGGGGAGAGGCGACAGGGCCGGGGCGTGGGCCGCTGGGATGCCGAACTCACGGACAATGAGATGACTGATGACCGCTTCCGCGCCGGCGATCGCATCCACCCCAGAGCCACTACGATAGTCTTGTAGCTGTTCCGGGGACTCCTCGGGAAACCGGGCCACCACGGCGATCGCCTCCGCCCCCGCCTCCTCAATCAGCCGTTTAGCGCCCCGTAGCAGGCTCCCTGGATTGTCCAAAGTTCCCCAACTGGCCCCCGAGGCGGCTGTTCGCAACTGCACCCCCAGAGGCGCATCCGTGACCACATACTCCGTTAACCCGAGTCCCAAACTCCCCCGCATCGCATCCGCCGCTTGCAGATGACGTAAGCGCAACTCCGGTTCAATCCCCGCATCGAGGAGTAGGCCCACCCGATTTTGCACCACCGGCCGCAAGCCCCAGCGTCCCGCCGCAAAGCGATCTAACCCCAACCCTTCCACATAGAAGATATTGGGGTCAGACCAATAGAGTTGGGCCGCATTGAGGACATTGGGATGGGTGATGAGGCGATCGCAGACCCCAGACAGGGCCCGAACCACCGGAATTCCATCCCCCGCATAGCCCCCAATCCTAGCGCCAATACCAGTAGGGATAATCAGAACAGCCGTATACATGAGCGTAGGGGCGAACCCTTGTGGCACTGGTGTCAAGTTAAGGAAATCGTGGAAAAGTCAAGAAAGTGTAAACAACCCGAGACCAAGGGAAAAATGCTTATAGGCTAAGGACTAGCTAGCCAGGACAAAAGATGCCTAAGAAGACCTATCACAAACCGGGAAACCCGGACTTCAGACGACATCGCTCAGTGCCCGGACCAGTGAATCGGACGATTGAGCAGCGCTTGTTCGAGATGTTAAGTCCGGGAACGTTTGCCTCCCTCAAAAGCGTAAGCAACAAAGGACGACGGTTACGAGAGCGAACTCTAACCCTGCCGGTGATGACAGCGATTGTCCTGAGCCTAGTTTACCGGCAAATGACAGGGCTAAGTGAAGTGCTGCGAACCCTAGAACAGGAGGGACTGTTTTGGGTGAAAGCTCAACGCATCAGTAAACAGGCTCTATCCCAAAGATTACAAAGCCTGCCGGCCCATCTGTTTGCCAGTTTGCTCGAGCAGGTCATTGAGCGCTTGAACCAATCCTCAGCGCCCGGGGAAGTCTCGCCATTCTGGAGACCGGTGCGGTCTAAGTTCCCAGCCATTTGGCTAGCTGACGGGTCAACCCTCGAAGCCTTAAAAAAGAAACTGCATCGTCATCGCGGCAAAAAAGCCACCTCCCCCTTGGCCGGCAAGATGATGATGATGGTCGATGCCTTCAACCATCGCCCCCAGGCGGCCTGGTACAGTCCTGAAGCCCAATCCAATGATAAGCTTTGGACTGACTCATTGCTCGAACGTCTGCCAAAGGGCGGTTTAATGGTGTTTGACCTGGGATTCTTTAAGTTTCCTTGGTTTGATGCCTTTAGCGATTCGGGCAAGTTCTTTGTGACTCGCTTGCGGGAGAAAACCGCTTACAAGAATCTCAAGGTACTCGGTCAAAACCGTTACGTTCGTGACGAACTGATAGATTTAGGGCAATACCGCTCTAATCCTTGTCACCATCCCGTGCGTCTGGTGTCCGTCTCTTGGGAGGGAACCATCTACCGCTATTTGACCAATGTCACTGACCCCGAGGTCTTGTCCGCCCGCTACGTTAGCGAGCTTTATCGCCAACGCTGGCGCATTGAGGAGGCCTTTCTCGTGACCAAACGCTTGTTAGGTTTGGCTTACCTCTGGGTCGGTGGCTCCAATGGCATTGAAATCCAGATTTATGCCACCTGGATTTTCTATGCGGTGCTTACCGACGTCTGTTCCCAGGTCTCTGAGGCTTTACATGAACCCATTGACCGCATTTCTCAGGAAATGGTTTTCCGCAGTCTTTACTTTTTCAGTCGCGCCCGGGAACAGGGCCGTGTTGAGGATGATGAACTCATTCCTTTTCTGGTTCAATATGCCCAGTCCTTCGGACTGGTTAAAGCTAGGCGTAAGCGCCAACGAAAGAAAGATGCTATCTCCCGTCAGGTCTGGTCTCACCCCTTAACTTGACACCAGTGACCCTTGTGGTCGCCCTCCGGGGTGGCGTGCTTCGGAAAATCCCCCCTAATCCTGGCGGGTGACTACTGCCTCAACCTGGACCTTGCCCGTTTCCGGATTAGCCTCCGTCACCGCCCAGCGCAGGGGGTCGCCGCGCTTCTCTAACTCCGCCTCAATCTCCCGCTGGAGTTGTTGCGGGGACTCATTGGCATCAAACTCGGCACTGATAAAATGGGTCGTCATAACGAATTTTCCGTAAAGACTTGACAAAATGGCAAAAAAATGCCACAAGATAGGGAGCTGATTAGCTTTGACCAAACTGCTGTTGGTAGACCTCGTTTTCCTTCTCCGTCTCAATCACCAAATCCGATTTAGGATAAGAGACACAGAGCAGGGCATAGCCTTCCGCTTGCAGTTCCGGGCTAACCCCCATACCATCCTCTTGAGAGACTTCCCCTTCCAGGATTTTAGCCGCACAGGTGGTACAAACTCCCGCATAACAGGAACTGGGCAGCTCAATATCTTGGTCATGGGCCACCTTGAGGATAGTTTCCGACTCAGGAACCTCGATGGTGTAGGTTTCGCCTTGGTGATGTAGGGTGACGCGGTAGGTATTGGACATAAGACAGATAATTGGGACAAATAAAGACAGATTCGGACAGATTCAGACAATCGCTTGAGGTTGACTGGCGATGTCTGAATTGGGGGGACTCCATCGCATGGGGATTATACAGGGATTTTCCAGATTCTTCTAGGGGCCAGGCTCAACGGAGAGGGGCGCAACGTCTCTAGCGGCGTCGCCGACAGCGTTCAGAACAGTATTTCACCTCATCCCAGCAATTGGCCCATTTCTTGCGCCACTCAAAGGGACGACCACAAACAGGACAGACCTTTTGCGGTAAGTTGGACTTTGTGTGTTTTCGTCCCATCGCCGTCGATACGTTCTGTTTAACCCTCTGGTTAACCTTCTACTGACCCCCTCGTCCCTGTGCCATGACTGCCACTGCCCTCTCCCCCATCTCAATTGTTCTCGTAGAACCCGCTGGCGCGTTGAACGTGGGGTCTGTTGCCCGGATTATGGCAAATTTGGGGTTGAGCCGTTTGTTGCTGGTCAATCCCCAATGTGACCCGCTCTGTGATGAAGCGCGACAGATGGCAGTTCATGCTCAGGAGATTTTAGAGGGGGCTATTTATGCTTTGGTTAACCTAAAGATAACCAAAGACCAGAGACCAGTTTTTGTCGGCAATGCCGTTTGTTGCACTACGTCTGTCTTTGCCTAAATTTTAATGTTTTCTTAACTTTTACTTAAGAGCATCTTAAGCAGGGTTCTTGCGTTCTTCTAGGGATTTTATCGCCACAAATGAGAGGTAAACGATGTCTAACTACGCCTATTCCCAGTCCGATGACTTAATTTCTGCTCTGCCAGCCCTTGAAGCAAAGCTAATGAAAAAGTCTTGTTCCAAACCTCGGCCATTTTTGGATGTTGAAGGTGCGTATTGGGTTGCTGGAGACCTTAAACTCATTCCTAAAATTATGCTAGGTCGAATTCCAACCGGGTCTCGGAAACAGCAGCTCTTAAACATCCTTCAATATTCTTTATTTCGACGTCCTAACTATAGGAAAATCAATAGCCAGGCTGAGCTGATTTTTGTTAAGTCTGAATCTCACAAAATGCGTGTCTTTTACCCGGACTTTATCTTGAAAGTTGTTCGAGAAGAACGTGACATTAAAACACCTTGGTTTGCTAAAGAAATTGAGGGTCGGGAAGCGATGCGAGCTTCACTGAGAGGGGAAATTCGTATTCCTAAAGTGGTTGCTGCCGGTAAAGAGAAGGGTCTCTACTACTTACTAGAAGAACGGCTAAACTGTCATCCTATTAATAAAGAAAATGCTGACGAGAGACAGAAAATCCAGCAGGAGTTGCTACCTGTGTTGATGGATTGGTATGAGCCGGTACGTTCAGACCCCATGGCTCGTATTTTCGGTGAGCAGCCCGAGGCTTTAGTTGAAGAGGCATTAACCTCCTCTGTACTCGCGGAGATGGAACCGGAGACGGTTCAGGTATTTCATGATGTTGCGGCGCAGATTGATGACTATAATCTAGAGGTTCCCGTGGCTATGGCTCATGGAGATATTAACCTCCTCAATATCTGTGTTACTACCAGAGGCAAACTGGTTTTAGTCGATTGGGAAAAATGGGGTAAACATCCGGTCATGAAGGAATTGGCCTGTTTAGCCTGTTCCTTCGGTATTGGTAAAACGACTCATCGCCGGATTCGTCAAGCCTATAATCAGCGTTTTGCGGATTTAGGCTCTAGTTTTGATGAGCAGGTCCTAGTCTATTACTTTCTTAAATGCAGCAAAAAACTGGTGGAAGCTTCACAGATTCAAGATAGTCAGTCTAGTCAGAACTATCCCAGAAGTAAAACTGCCAAGATAACCCGGCATCAAAAGTATGTTTTACAAAAGTTAAAGGTTTGCCAGAAGTTATTTGAGGAAATCAATCAACATCATAGCTCTGCTACTCATCACCAACATGAGCTTCCATTATTGTGAGTTTGACCGATTTTATCCCCGTTATTGCGAAATTCAGATGAGACATGGCCGTGGGGGAACTCACCCTCAATCCTTCAGTGGGTTTCCCTCCCTCCCCACAGCCGAAGTAGGATTTACTGTGGTTGTCGCTCGTAGGTGGGCTAGAATCGGTAACGGAACTCGCACAGTGTTGACTGTTCACTCATGTCTAATCCGCCGCCCCGTCGTTCAAGTCGTTATGAAAGTTGGAGTCGCCGTCAATGGCGAACTCGGTTACAGGCTGGGACGGGGTCGCGTTCCCCTCGTCAGGCGGTTAATAATAAGGTAACGCCCATTTCCAGTCGGCGGCGACGACGGGAGGGAGCGGTGAATTTGCCCACTCCCCAACGGCGACGAGTGCGGCGAGAGCCGATGTTGGGGAGTTCAGTTCCGTTTCCCTCGCGTCGTGGGACCAGTTCTTATCTACATCGGGGAGTTCCGGGACAAATTCCCCTACCACCGCCAACACCTCGCCCAGGTCGTCCGGGGTCTCAGTCAGGGCGTTCTGGCAGTGGGACAACCCGTAAAACCGGCGGTCAGGCCCAAAATCGGACGGGTTCGGCTGTGGGAACGCCCCGTCGTCGCCGTCGCCGTCGTCTGCCGGTTCCGGCCCCCCTGTTGCCGATGCTCTATGGGGCGCGGTTGGCGATTGCGGGGATTGGCTTGAGTGCGGTGGCGGGGACGTTGATGGCCCTGTGGACTCCGGTTCCGTCGGAGGGGTCGGTAGAGCGGCAAGAGTCCCTGGAAATGGGGACGGCTGAGTCGTTGCAGCGGCCTTTGGGACGAGAGTTGACAGACTTGACGGGCCAGTTGCAGGGATTAGTGGCGGAGTATCCTGAGCTGACACCGGGGTTGATGGTGGTGGATGTGACGACAGGGGATTATGCCCAGATGGGTCAGGATAGACCCTTTGCGGCAGCGAGTACGATTAAGATTCCCATTTTGGTGGCGTTTTTGCAGGCGGTGGATGCGGGCCAGGTGCGCCTGGATGAGCGGTTACGGTTGGAGGAGTCCCATATTGCTGGGGGGGCCGGTCGTTTACAGGATGAAGTGCCGGGGTCGGAATTCTCAGCCTTGGAGGTGGCGACGTTGATGATGGTGCAGAGTGATAATACGGCCACGAATCTCATCATTGACCGTTTGGGGGGGTTGGCGACCTTGAGTAGCCAGTTCCGTGAATGGGGAATGCAGGAGACAGTCTTAGAGGATTGGCTGCCAGATTTGCAGGGGACGAATCAGACCACCCCTCGGGAGTTGGCGGGCCTGTTAGCCCAGATTGAACGGGGGGAGTTGTTGTCGATGGCCAGTCGCGACCGGATGTTACGGATTATGATGCTGACGCAGAATAATGGGTTATTGCCCCAGGGTGTGGGAGAGGGTGGGGTGATTGCCCATAAGACGGGGAATCTGCGGTTTGTGTTGGCGGATGCGGGATTGGTGGATGTGGTCAATGGTCGGCGGTATGTGCTGGTGGCGTTGGTGGAACGTCCGGAATATGAGGAGGAGGCGGCTGACTTTATCCGTGAGTTGTCGGCGCGAGTGTATGGGTATTTTGGCCCGTCCAACTAAACTAATTATTAGACGGGTAGGTCAAAAAGGCGTTACTTGGGCGGGGTTAGGGATTAGATTCAAAGGTATCAAACCTGAAATCACTAGCACGCAAGCCATCTGGAGCAATTCCAAATGTATCAGAGTTTCCGGTTAACTTGGCAATCAGGTAAGTATCGCTATTGACGGTATTATCACCACTCTTGTCATAGAGTAAGTACAACGCTTCAGGATGACCACCACCGCTGGGGGAGAAAACCGCAAAGACATTTGTGTCTGGATTCAGACGATTACCAAGTGAACCGTCTCCTGCAGGTCCTCCAACATCGGGATTAACATTATCGAAACCTATACCGAAGTTACTGAGCCAAATGACATCATTCCTAGTAGGATTATCAAATGACCAACCTTTACTATTCCCCAAGTTGAAGGTTAAAATCTTATCCACTCCATACTCATTAACATGATTTCTGATATCTGCAATTGATTCAGCATTGAATCCAGGTCTTGTTAGAACGTCATCCTTATCAAAGACGAAAGTATCGCTTAGGTTGTCAGTATTATTGACATCATTGCCTACAGGTCCAACTAAAGTATCGTTGCCCTGTCCACCATATAAAACCCTTGACCCGAGACTACTCATCAGATAATCGTCACCAGAACCACCAATTAATGTCAAGTCATAGCTCCCGGTAGCGCGAAGTATACTGGGCCCATCACCCCCCTGGAACGAGCCTGAAGAACCTGGTGGGGTTTTAATTTTCACAGTTACAGTTTGGTCGGTTTCAACGTTTTGACCATCAACTTCTAACGTATATGTAAACTGCCCAGTTGTACTGTTTCCCTCCCGAAATGAAGCCAAATTGAAGGTTACCTCGTTACCAGAAGGATCAACGCTCTGAATCTTGTTAGTCTGAATACCGCTTACGAGATCAATATTGGAAACTCTTATATCATTACCTCTACCAACCGCAAGGAAGGCACTTGCCGGCAACGACACACTATTGCCCCAATTAGGTAATGTCGTCACCGTCATTTCCGTGATTCCAGCTAAGTTCTGGATAGGAATGGTAAACGTTGTCTCAGCCGTCCCTGGAGTATTATGTCCCACACTGCCACTGTTTCCGTCATCATTGATTGTTACCTCTAGGTCAAAGTCACTGTCAACACTTGGGACATAGCGGAGATTACCATTTTGAATCGCTGTGTTAATTTCAGAAATCGGCGCGGTGATGGTCAAAGAATTGGAGTTGAGGTCAGTTAATTTGTCTGTTAGGGTTGAACCCGTGTAGTTAAATGTCCCATCAGCATCTTTATCAACGCTGAGGCTGACTATGACATCTTCATCTCCAGCATCAGGATCACTAAATGCTTCAGTCGCAAATAAATTGCCTAGATTATAAGCTTCGCCTGTAGTTGCCGCTTGTGTTACTCCATTTCCATGTATACTCGGAGGGTCGTTCACGGCAATAACATCAATTGTGACGATAGCAGGGTTACTTTCCAACCCACCATCGTCAACAGCTCGGATGGTTACCGTACGCGGTCCTTCCGTGGGATTATCTGTATCAATTCCATCATTTTTGTAGGTAATCTGTCGCAACAGAGTTTGAAAATTATCAACTGAGGCGCTTCCTGTATTCGTCAAAGTCACCTCAGTCGTTCCATCTCCTGTAACGGCTATCCCAGCAATCGACGTGCTTAAGCTCAGAACTTCATCTACATCCTCGATACCATTAAGGGTCACCACAACCTCAGACAGAGAGTTCCCATCAGGTAAATCAAATCGAACATCCTCAGCAAAGGAGAGCTCAGTAATATCGCCAACTGGTCCTTCCAGATACTCTCGATTCAGTGCCTCAACAATCCCGGTGGCTGCGTCTCCATCCAAGTCAATCTTGGGAGCATTGGGATTCGCCACAATGCCCAAGGTCATGGTGTAAGACTCATCACTCAGGAAATCTCGGGTGTTCTTAACGCGGAAGTCAAAGCTTGTGGAATCCCCGACTCCTAAGGTTCCCTGAGCAAACTCCAGCGAGCCAAGGTCAGCCACTGGAATAATGTCATCGACGTTAACAGGGTTGCTCGCAAATGTTAACGTCCCAGCATCAGGACTAGACACCAGCTTAATTGCCTGAAAATCATCTCCCTCATCTGGATCGTTAAAGACAAAATCAGCAGCCGAGAAGCTAAAGGTTGCTCCAGTGAGAACTTCCACAGACCCATTCTCACTGGTCGGCAGGTCATCGGCCCCCAAAATCGTCACGGTGACTGTGGCTGTTGCGGTTCCCCCTCGACCATCATTGATGGTATAGGTGAAAGTATCTTGCCGTGTTTCACCATCTATCAGAAATTGGAACGCTTCGCCGGGGTCGTAGAGTAGTCGCTGATTGCCAGGATCTGAGCCGGTAGGAGGATCTCCTTCAATCGTGACCGTGACTCCATCAGTGACACCTGTAAATGATGTAATTGTTAAGGGATCATCATCGGGATCACTATCATTGGCTAGGACATCAATTTCAATGGCCGGTCCATCTTCACTCACCTCAGCCTCATTGTTCCGAGCTTCTGGTGGGTTATTTGTTGGGTCTTCCGCACCGGGGTCTTCCGCACCGGGGTCTTCCGGGTCATCCTCATCCACCGGAGGCTCAATCACCGGCGGAACCCCAGGCCCATCCGTCGGCGGCGGCTGCGGTTCTGTCGTCGTATCCCCAGGGTCTGGTGCAGGGGGTAACTCATCCTCCGGGTCCACCACCGGTGGCTGTGGCGGTCCCGGGTCCGGTGTATCAGACGGGGTTAAATCCTCTGTGAAATTCTCCGCCGTCAAGGCACTGCGGCGCACATTGTGAATCACCGCCAGGAACTCCCCGGTGGCTAAATTGGTGAGGACATAATTGCCTCGACTAGAACTTCCGTCACGACGAACAAAGGCAATATTAATGGCAGAACGGTCAATGGTCTGTCCCTCAGGACCCCCCAACAACGCAATCTTGTCGTTGGGTTTGAAGCGCAAAATTTGGTCGGCATCGTTGATACTCGGACCGCCATGATTAATATTGAGAACGAAGATATTTTCCCCCGTTCCCCCAATCAGAACATTAGCCCCCCGGTCCCCGGAAACAACGTTATTGCCCCGTTCCGCCCAGAGGGTATCGTTGCCCTGGCCCCCATAGAGGAAGTCATTGCCCAACCCCGCCACTAGGACATCGTTCCCAGGGCCTCCAAACAGGATATTCTCCCCGTCAATGGCAAACAGGGTATCGTCGCCATCATCGCCACTGAGGATATTATCCTGTTCACTGCCAAAAATCTTATCGTTGCCCTTTCCCCCGAGAAGGGTATCTTGACCGCGGCCGGCTCTGAGGGTATCGTTGCCCTGATTGCCGAAAATGATATTATCGCCGCGACCACCGAGGATACTGTCATCGCCGCTCATGCCAACGATGGTATCGTCGCCAAGGGTTCCAACGATGACGTCGGCGTTGGGGGTTCCGCTGATAATCGGCATGGTTTTTTAGGGGGTCGAGGGTTTTGAGGCAGGGACTTTGGGGCAGGCTCCCGGCTTCATGGGGTGAACGGGACTGGGGGCTTAACTCGCCGCACTGCGTCTGAGGTTCTGGACATGGGCCGGCTTATGGGCCTTCGTCGTTGACGGCGCGGGGTTTGTTCCCAGGGGCATCCTGAACATCCGGGAATTTTACAAATCTTGATGTTTGGTTTAAAAACATCCCTGTCCCTATTCTGCCCTCTGAGTCAGGATTTGCCTACAGGGGGCGGAAAATTAGTGGGCAGCCACAAGGGCGTGCCCCTACGGGAATGGGCAGCCACAAGGGCCACTGGTGTCAAGTTAAGGGGTGAGACCAGACCTGACGGGAGATAGCATCTTTCTTTCGTTGGCGCTTACGCCTAGCTTTAACCAGTCCGAAGGACTGGGCATATTGAACCAGAAAAGGAATGAGTTCATCATCCTCAACACGGCCCTGTTCCCGGGCGCGACTGAAAAAGTAAAGACTGCGGAAAACCATTTCCTGAGAAATGCGGTCAATGGGTTCATGTAAAGCCTCAGAGACCTGGGAACAGACGTCGGTAAGCACCGCATAGAAAATCCAGGTGGCATAAATCTGGATTTCAATGCCATTGGAGCCACCGACCCAGAGGTAAGCCAAACCTAACAAGCGTTTGGTCACGAGAAAGGCCTCCTCAATGCGCCAGCGTTGGCGATAAAGCTCGCTAACGTAGCGGGCGGACAAGACCTCGGGGTCAGTGACATTGGTCAAATAGCGGTAGATAGTTCCCTCCCAAGAGACGGACACCAGACGCACGGGATGGTGACAAGGATTAGAGCGGTATTGCCCTAAATCTATCAGTTCGTCACGAACGTAACGGTTTTGACCGAGTACCTTGAGATTCTTGTAAGCGGTTTTCTCCCGCAAGCGAGTCACAAAGAACTTGCCCGAATCGCTAAAGGCATCAAACCAAGGAAACTTAAAGAATCCCAGGTCAAACACCATTAAACCGCCCTTTGGCAGACGTTCGAGCAATGAGTCAGTCCAAAGCTTATCATTGGATTGGGCTTCAGGACTGTACCAGGCCGCCTGGGGGCGATGGTTGAAGGCATCGACCATCATCATCATCTTGCCGGCCAAGGGGGAGGTGGCTTTTTTGCCGCGATGACGATGCAGTTTCTTTTTTAAGGCTTCGAGGGTTGACCCGTCAGCTAGCCAAATGGCTGGGAACTTAGACCGCACCGGTCTCCAGAATGGCGAGACTTCCCCGGGCGCTGAGGATTGGTTCAAGCGCTCAATGACCTGCTCGAGCAAACTGGCAAACAGATGGGCCGGCAGGCTTTGTAATCTTTGGGATAGAGCCTGTTTACTGATGCGTTGAGCTTTCACCCAAAACAGTCCCTCCTGTTCTAGGGTTCGCAGCACTTCACTTAGCCCTGTCATTTGCCGGTAAACTAGGCTCAGGACAATCGCTGTCATCACCGGCAGGGTTAGAGTTCGCTCTCGTAACCGTCGTCCTTTGTTGCTTACGCTTTTGAGGGAGGCAAACGTTCCCGGACTTAACATCTCGAACAAGCGCTGCTCAATCGTCCGATTCACTGGTCCGGGCACTGAGCGATGTCGTCTGAAGTCCGGGTTTCCCGGTTTGTGATAGGTCTTCTTAGGCATCTTTTGTCCTGGCTAGCTAGTCCTTAGCCTATAAGCATTTTTCCCTTGGTCTCGGGTTGTTTACACTTTCTTGACTTTTCCACGATTTCCTTAACTTGACACCAGTGCCACAAGGGCGTGCCCCTACGGGAATGGGCAGCCACAAGGGCGTGCCCCTACGGGAATGGGCAGCCACAAGGGCGTGCCCCTACGGGAATGGGCAGCCACAAGGGCGTGCCCCTACGGGAATGGGCAGCCACAAGGGCGTGCCCCTACGGGAATGGGCAGCCACAAGGGCGTGCCCCTACGGGAATGGGCAGCCACAAGGGCGTGCCCCTACTCGATTACCTGTCGCAGCCGTTTCATGGCCTCGACTAAGGCCTCTGGGGGAGCGGTGAGACTGATGCGTAAACATTGCTGTTTGTGGGGCCAGTCCTCTCGCAGTCCAGGGAAGAAGGGTTCCCCAGGGACGACAATGACCCCAGCCTGTTTGAGTTCATTGTAGAGATGGCGATCGCTCGTGGGCAAGTCCCGGAACCAAATCCAGGCAAAAATCGACCCTTCTCCCGCATGAAGGAACCAGGAGAGAGATTTTGGCATTTCTTGCTGTAAGGCTTCCGCCAGAACCGCATATTTCCGTTGATAATGGGGACGAATCACCGACTCGGACAGATGAGCCAGTTGTCCTGAGGCGATGGCTCGTGCCGCAATGGCTTGTCCATAGCGAGAGGAATGGATACAAGCATTGGTCTGGAATGACTGTAACACGTTGATGATATCTTCATGGGCGATCGCCACCCCCACCCGTTCCCCCGGAAGTCCGGCTTTGGACAAACTCAGACAATGCACCACATTCCCCCCCAACTGAGGTGTCATGGGAGTAAAGTTCAGGGCCGGAAACGGCGGCGCATAAGCCGAATCAATAAACACCGGTGCATCATAACCCGCCGCTAAACTGGCAATTTTGCCCACCTCGTCATCACTCAGCACATTTCCGGTGGGATTACAGGGCCGAGAAAAGATAACACAACCGGTAGTGTCGTCAATCTGCAACTGACTAAAGTCAGGGCGATATTTAAAGCGATGGTTCTCCTCATCAATCTCCAAACTGGGTTTATAGGACACCACGGCTTCGGGAACCAAACTCACGCCACCATAGCCAGTGTAATCAGGACAAAGGGGCAGCACCACCTTCTTGAGATTGCCACCGGCAGTATAGCCACCAAAGGCGTTGGCGGCAAAGAAATAAATCGATTGGGAACCGGGGGTAATGAGGATATTACGAGGGGTGAGATTGGCCCCATAGCGTTGGTTAAAGTCGTTGGCGACGGCTTCAATGAGGGGTTGATAGCCTTGACTAGACCCATAACGACAGACCACCTCGCCGTAGTCGGAACTGGCCAGCAAGTCTTGGGTACAATCACGCCACATCTGCTCAATTTCGGGCAAAATTACGGGATTTCCGGCGCTGAGGTCGATAAACTCCCGTCCACCTCCTGATTGCAGAGTTTCGATAATATCTTTCATAATGGCCCGCACCCCGGTGAGGTGGGACATTTGTTGGCCGATGGTCGAGAGTTGGGGCTGCATTGTTAAGAAATCTGTTTTTAAATTGACAATTTAAGCGAGTTAATGTAAGCCAGTAAAACTCGTTGATGGGGTTTTCCAATTTTACGAACTTCTCCGGCTTTGGGGGAAAATTTTTCTCCCAGTTGCACTTGTTCAGCGGTCCAAAGGTCTAAGTCTAATCCTTCGCAGAGTTCTAAATCTTGGATATCGACGGTTAGGGGTGCGTGGAAGACGTTACGGATGAAGTCGCGATACTGTTCCCGTCGGAATAACGCCACGTAGGGGGGGTGATAGCGGATTTCTTCTTGAAGTTCTCGCATGACCGCGACTTCGGCCGCTTCCCCGGGTTCGACGGTTCCGCCGAAGAAGGTCCATTGTCCGGGATAGACGATGGTGGGGATGTCGTCTCGTAGTTGCATGAGATAGCGACCGTTTTGATGGAGAATGGCGATCGCAACTTCTTTAACCATGAGTCAGATAGGACGAAAGTGAGAAAATTCCCTCATTTTCCTCGTCTCCCTCTCCCTCGTTCCCTCGTTCCTTGGCTCTGCCAAGGAATGCTCTGGGGGAGGCTCTGCCTCCTAGTCAGGCGGCAGAGCCGCTGGGGAGTCATGACAGGGTAGAACCCTGTCACGAGGGACGGGACAAGGGAGATGAGGGAGAGAGGTTATTGGGGAGTTCGTTGCTGTTCTTGTAGGTAGAGTTCCCCGTAATCTCGTTGATTAATGACAATTTCTCGCTGTTCCAGGGTTCCTTGCACTCGTAACGAATCCCCCGCTTCAGGAACACCCTCCTCAGAGATGACCCAGATTGTCCCAGTCTCATCCTGCAACACATAGGCTCCCCCGTCCAATAGGGGAGCGCGATCGCCCACGACCCCCTCTACCGTGACCTCATTCCCCACCTGCTCCTGAGAGAGTGTTCCCAGAGGTGTGACGTCAACCCCAATATCTAACGGGGTGTCACAGCCATTCAGGAGGAACAACCCCGAGAGCAGGGGAATTAAAGAGCGATTAAAACGAGGCAGAAATGATACGGTAGTGACGGTCAATCGCACAATACTCCCTGGCTCAATGGATACGACTCGTATTTTAGACGGTAAAGCTCTCGCCAAGACAGTACAATCTCGACTGCGATCGCAAATCGAGGCGGTTCTTCCCCAGCGTAACCGTCCCCCTGGACTGGCGGTCATCCGTGTCGGAGATGACCCCGCCAGTGCTGTCTATGTCCGCAATAAGGAACGAGCCTGTGAACGAGTGGGAATTGCCTCCTTTGGCCAACATTTCCCCGCCACGGCGACAGCGGCGGAGATTTCCGCCAAAATCCAGGAACTCAACCAAGATGAACGAGTCGATGGGATTCTCCTACAACTCCCCCTCCCGGCTCATTTAGATGCAGTGGCCCTACTGCTACAACTCGACCCCGACAAAGACGCAGACGGACTCCATCCCATCAATCTCGGTCGTCTGACGCGGGGGGAAGCGGGCCTGAGAAGTTGCACCCCCGCTGGCGTGATGGAAGTCCTCAGGGAGTATACCATCGACCCCAGTGGCAAAAATGCCGTGGTGGTGGGTCGTAGTATTTTAGTAGGAAAACCCATGGCCCTGATGCTCCTGGAGGCCAATGCAACGGTGACGGTGGCTCACTCACGCACCCAAAACCTAGCCGAAGTCGTCGCCGCCGCAGATATCGTGGTGGCGGCGGTGGGCCGTCCCGAAATGATTACCGCTGAGATGGTAAAACCGGGAGCGGTGGTGATTGATGTGGGGATTAACCGGGTCAGTGATGGCCAGGGTGGCTATAAACTGGCGGGGGATGTAGCGTTTGAGGAAGTGTCTCAGAAAGCGGCTTGGATTACTCCGGTTCCCGGGGGAATTGGCCCGATGACGGTCGCCATGTTGCTTAAAAATACGGTTGAGGCCTATCTGCGTTCCTAGGGAAGCCTCCGGTTCCTGAATTTGATTCGCCGTAGGGTGAGACGAACAGTCTCAGTGAATGTCTGTCATGCTTTCCTATCCTCACCCCCCGGCCAAGCCTTTATTTCGGTGTTCATCCTCTTCTTCGTCAGACCTCTCCACCCGGTCAGACTCACATCTGGAGGACGCCTTGCAGGAAAAATTGCAGGTCTCTATGGCCGTGGAGGGAACCCTACAACTTCCCTGTCTCCCGGCCCTGGCCCCTCGCTATGAACATCTGATTGTCGGCTTGTTCAATCTCTTCGGACAAGCCCCCAGTCCCGAGGAACAGAGTCACCTGCGACAGCAGCTAACAGAAACCCTAACTCGGGGATTTGAGGAGTCTCCTCGTCGCTATCTTAGCCTCTCCTATCACTTGGTCAATCCTCAGCAAGGGCTGGCCGGGGGAATTGCTCTAAATTTGAGTCTGAGTTCTCCCCCGGAGGCTCAACAGTCCTTTCAGTTGGCGAACCAGTCTCGCTTTGGTCGCTATCCTGATGCCAAGGCCATGAGGCTAGCGGCGAGTTTAGGGGAGGCGCAAGAGGTGTCAGTGTTGGATATTGGGGCGGGAATTGGCCGCAATAGCTTACCCCTAGCCAAACGAGGCCATCCCGTGGATGCGGTGGTGACGAACTCTGAGGCGGCGGCCCAATTGCAGCAGATGACTGACTCTCGTCATCTCTGCGTTAACTTGCTGGCCCCAGACCTCCTCGAACAAGACCCGGTTCAGGGAGAGTATAGCCTCATCTTAGCCCCGGAAGTCCTCCCCCACCTGCGATCGCCCCAAGCAGTGCGTCACCTATTCGAGCAAAGCCAACGGCTATTAGCCCCCACGGGCCGGCTCTTGCTGGGGGCGTTCTTGGCTGAAGCGGACTATACCCCCAAGCCGGAGGTTCGGGACCTGGCTCAAGCCTGTGGATGTGCGTTCCTAACCCGGTCAGAGTTGGAGGATATCCTAAAGGGGGTTGGCCTACAACTCGACTCAGCGGAGTCGGTGGTGGACTACGAGTCTCAGCACCTCCCCTCAGCCGCCTGGCTTCCCTCAGACAGCTTTCTCACCTGGGCTACGGGACAAGAGTTATTCCCCCATCTGCTGACCCCGCCAATTCAGTTCTATTGGCTCACCTGTCGTGGTCTAGACTAAGGGCTGAAATTCCCACCCTTTCTAAGCTCTAGCGATTTCACCCCTGACCCCAGTGACCGTGACTCTCCCCAAGAGATTATGGCAAGATTAGGGCGGGGTCAAAAAACTGGCCCTTGCCAAGAAACCCAGACAATCGCAAACTTAAAGCTGAGAGTTCGGCAGCCCTGGAGGTCTTTCGGTGAAACGAGTTTTAGGCATTATTCTAGGTGGCGGTGCGGGAACGCGCCTCTACCCCCTAACCAAACTCAGAGCAAAACCCGCTGTTCCGTTGGCGGGTAAATATCGGTTGATTGACATTCCCGTCAGCAACTGTATCAATTCTGGGATTGACCAGATTTATATCCTTACCCAGTACAATTCCGCATCCCTGAACCGCCATATCGGGCGGACGTATAATTTTTCGAGCTTTACCGATGGATTCGTGGAAATCCTCGCCGCTCAACAAACGTCCGACAGTCCGGGATGGTTCCAAGGAACGGCGGATGCGGTGCGTCAGTACATCTGGCTCATGGATGAGTTGGATGTGGACGAATATCTAATTCTCTCGGGTGACCACCTCTATCGAATGGACTACAGTCACTTCATAGAGCGTCACCGGGAAACCAATGCGGATATTACCCTATCGGTCCTTCCCATTGATGAAGCACGGGCTTCAGATTTTGGCTTGATGAAAATTGATGACTCGGGACGAGTTATTGATTTCTCTGAAAAACCCAAAGGCGATGCCCTCAAAGCGATGCAGGTCGATACGAGTACCCTGGGCCTAGATCCGGCTCAGGCGAAGCAGAAGCCTTATATCGCCTCGATGGGCATTTATGTCTTCAAGCGGGAAGTTCTCAAGAAGCTGCTCACAGAGGCCCCTGACCAAACTGATTTTGGTAAAGAGATCATTCCTGGGGCCGCGATGGACCATAACATCCAAGCCTATCTGTTTGATGGCTATTGGGAAGATATTGGAACCATTCAGGCCTTCTATGACGCTAATTTAGCGCTGACGCAACAGCCGAAGCCGCCCTTTAGCTTCTATAACGAGGACGCGCCCATTTATACTCGCCCTCGCTATCTGCCCCCGAGTAAGCTCCTCGATTGCCAAATTACGGAGTCTCTGGTGGGTGATGGCTGTATCCTCAAGGAATGCCGGGTCGATCGCTCGGTTCTGGGGGTTCGCAGCCGCATTAGCGCCGGAGCGGTGGTGGAAGATTCCCTGTTGATGGGGTCTGACTTCTATCAGTCCTTTGGTGAACGGACAGCAGAAGCCTCGGCTCCTTCTATGTCCCTGGGGATTGGTGAAAATAGCACCATTCGTCGGGCGATCGTGGATAAGAATGCACGAATTGGTAAAAATGTCAAGATTCTCAATAAAGAAAATATTGAGGAAGCAGACCGGGAAGATTTGGGCTTCTATATCCGCAGTGGCATCGTGGTGGTGCTGAAAAATGCTACTATCCCCGATAACTTTGTGATTTAGCGCCTTGAGCCAGTAACAGACCCCGATCGCCCCCGCAGGGAGGTCCGATCCGGGACGTTGCGCGATCGCCACCTCGGGCGATCGCGTTCTCTTAGGGGAGCGAGGGAAACGCACCTCAGGCAGGCAATTTGGGCAAACATTCGGGAACGGTGAGAGAAACCGAACTCGACGCTCGAAGAAAATACATTAAACTTGATGATCAAAGGCAGACCCCACCCTGTGAACCACTGATTTTTTGACAATTCTCATGGCTGCAACGGACTTCAAAGACTACTATTCCATCTTGGGCGTGAGTAAAACGGCCAGCGCGGACGAGATTAAGAAAGCGTTTCGCCGTCTCGCTCGTCAGTATCACCCCGACATGAATCCGGGCGATCGCAATGCCGAGGCCCGCTTCAAGGAAGTTAGTGAAGCCTACGAGATTCTCTCAGACCCCGACAAGCGCAAACAATACGATCGCTTCGGGCAATATTGGAAACAGGCCGGAAACAGCTCTGGTGGTTGGGGCGGTGCGGCCCCTCAGGGAGGGCCAACTCCTGGAGGCTTTGACTTTGATTTCAGCCAATACGCGGATTTCGATGAATTTATCGAATCCCTCCTCGGGGGAATGGGGGGACGGACGAGATCGCAATGGTCCTCCTACGGCGGCACCTCTCCCAAAAGTTCGGGCCGCTCCCCTGGCTTTAGCGGCGGCTTTGAGGACTTCGCCGGCTACAATCGCCGCAGTACCGGTGTCTCCTTAGACCAAGAAGCCACCCTCAGCCTCTCCTTCGCCGAAGCCTTCCATGGGGTGCAGAAACGGCTCAACGTCAGTGGTCAAAAAGTCTCCGTACGCATCCCCCCCGGCGCCAAAACCGGCAGCCGAGTGCGCGTTAAGGGCAAAGGCAAAAAAGATGGCTATGGCCGCCAAGGAGACCTCTATCTCAACATCGAACTAAAACCCCATCAGTTCTTCCACTTCGACGGCGACAATCTCGTCTGTGATGTCCCCATTTCCCCCGATGAAGCGGTCTTAGGGGCCAAAATCGATGTGCCCACCCCCGATGGAACTGTCACCGTGAGCATTCCGGCGGGAGTACGCTCCGGGCAAATGTTACGCCTACGGGGCAAAGGCTGGCGGCTGCCCAAAAGCGGCGCTCGCACGGATCAGCTAGTCAAGGTAGAAATTACTCCCCCCAGCCACCTCAGCGACGAGGAGCGACAGCTCTATGAACGCTTACGGGACTGTCGCCAGGAGAACCCCCGCAAAACCCTAGAACATTTGGGGTTATAGAGGGCCCATTAACGCCCTTCTCTTGCCCCTCCTCCCTAGGAATCATCCTGATGGTAGAACTGCCCCAGAGCATCGGTAAATTGGTGTAAGATGCGGGCTTCAATAGCCTCAGCGGTGGCTTTGTCCGTATGGGCCACTAACGCCCGCACTTCGTTAATCAGAGACTCCGTCTGTTGGTCAATGGCCGCGATCGCCGCCCGTAAATGTTGGTTAGCGGCTTCACAGACCGCCGCTTCGACATCTTGATCTAAGCCAATAGTCGTGTGGCGCTCGTCTCCGGTGGTTGTATTCAGGGGACGGGTTTTAGGCGCTTGGGATTGGGTCGTGTTCGACTCCGTTGGATTGAGCGTGGTTTTCTTGGGCAGCATTGACCCATCCATGGTCATCTCATCGAGATCCTCATTCCCGAGGTCTTCGGGTTCAAAGGGCTGGATGATGCTGGCATAATAGGCCTGCTCCATCGTGCGACAGAGCCGTTCGGCGATGCTCTTGTAGATGTCCACCGGATTGAGGCAATGAGCCGAGCCATAGAGCCGTAGCCGCAGTTCACTGGCAGTTTTACACAAATCCAGTAAGGATTGGGCCAGATGGTCAAACTCCTCATGATTGAGATGATTCCAATCGGGGAGGGTATAGGCGAACTTACCATTAATCGCCGAGTAGAGCAGAGTTTTGGCTTGGCTGAGATTGCCCGATTGGGACAGTTGCAGCCGTAAGTCAAACCAGCGATCGAGGGACCCATCACTGGTATTCCCCTGAGTGAAGGGGAGAAAGGCCTCGTCAAAGGCCATGGGGGGGTCTAACTCTGGGTAGAGGGGATCAATGATGGAGATCGCCCGCAGGGAGAGGTTGAAATATAAGGATTTCTTATTAATCCGAGCCACCACGCGTACCAACGCTTCTTCCAACTGCTCCCGAGTCACAAACGTGGTTCGCAGCTCATTGAGTAACACCCGCCAGTCAAGGGATTCTAACCGTCGGGAGTCGTTTTCCCAGCGTTGCTGACAGACGCACAGCAACAATTTTTTCAAGCGATTTGTGTCCGAGTCCCCCGCCAATTGCGCGATCGCTCGGTTCAAGCGTTCCTTCTCTACCATAAACCTTGAGGCAGCACTGTTAGATCACGTGACAGCGTTCCCGGCATACCCCCCACTGATAACGGCATTGTTTGATCTCTTCTGTGTTTGATTTTAAGCGGGCCTGTCAACAACACCACATTCTCCATCTGGGTCATGATCCTTTAGGTCTTGTCCACTCATGCCTGGGATGACAGCCCATGATGGCAGGGGGAGTCTCTAAAATAAGACGTACAACACTGTTCAATCTGCCGTCCGGGCAAGTACAAGATGCCAAAAGTTGACCAACAGACGCTAGCGGTTCTGTCTCAGGAGATTTCTGGGGATTCCAAACTCAATCTTAACTTTATCTTTCTCTCGGTTGCTTCTTGTATTATTGCCACCTGTGGGCTATTACTCAATAGTCCCGCCGTCATTATCGGCGCGATGATTGTAGCTCCTCTGATGTTACCCTTACGAGGCTTGGCTTTGGGGGCAATGAAGGGAGATGTATTTTTGTTTCGCCGAGGCATCACCACGCTTCTGGTTGGCACAATCATTTCACTGGTTCTCTCGGCGGTGATTGGGGCGGTTGCCAATATCCCCCTAACGGAGTTTAGCCCAGAAATCCTGGCGCGCACCCAACCTAACCTGTTGGATTTAGTGATTGCCTTGGCCGCGGGGGCTGTGGGTGGCTTTGCTAAGGTGCGCCCGAAAATCAGTGATGCGATCGCCGGAACCGCCATTTCGGTGGCCCTGATGCCCCCGCTCTGTGTGGTGGGTTTAGCGCTCTCGCAAGGGGCCACCTTGGCCGCTCGGGGGGCCTTTTTGCTCTACACAACGAACCTCTTGGGCATCACCCTAGCTTGTATTCTGGTCTTTATCTGGGAAGGATACTATGTGGAAAAAATCCGCATGGCCCGGGCCTTGACCTATACGGTTTTGCTGACGTTACCGATTGTTATCCCCCTATCCATTAGTCTGGGACAACTGCTACGGCAAACCCGCCTCCAATCGACCCTACGTTCAATTCTGGTCACGCGCACCATCACCGTCGGACAGCAGGTGGAATTGGTCCAAACCCGCATTAACTGGAATCGCAACCCTCCTGAGGTCTATTTACGGGTGAGGACGCGTCCTGACGCCCCCCTGACTCCCCGACAAGTGTTTGAGGTGGAACGGCTGGTGATCCGGGAAATGCGCCAGGATTTTCTCTTGGTGTTTCAGGTCGAGAGTTTTGATGAAATTCGCTCAGAAGATTTGTTTGGTTACCGAGTTCCCTATCAAGAGGGAGAGGAGGATGAGGTTGACTCCACCTCTGAACCGCTCTCCCCTGAGACCTTGGAAAGAATCGGCCAAACCATTTGGCGCTTGAATGGCTTTCTTAACCAACCAATGCAGCGGCGTACGGTTCAGGGCCGCGATTCACTTGGGTAGGGGGGGATGAGCGATAGGACAACCCAGAAACGGCGGGTTTGACCCGTCGTTTCTAAGTGTCAGATGAGACTAGCGGCCAACTGTGAGCTGTGATGCAATGCTCTCAGGGCGCAGTTTGGCATTATGGTCGCAGGCGAGTGGGTTGGCCGGGCTAAGGGTCACGCCATGCGCTGTCTTAGGAGCCAGACGCAGAATGTTAACACCAGTAAAATAGTGCTAGAGGGGGCGGTTTCGGGGACTTGGACTGCCGTTTGATAGGGGCTATTTAAATCTGCCTGAGATAGGGTCCAAGATGGGCTATCGAGTTGTAGGGTTTGACTTTGGGCTGGCACGATCAGTTCCTCAGAATCGCAAGTTTGCATGATAAAATTGAAGGCTTAACAAACCTAGTGTGATTGAGCTAAACCATTCGCGTGAAGGGCTGCTCTTAAGGTGAAAGAGATTTGAATGAGTCGGTGAGTGTCTTAGAAAATCTAAACTCTCAATCCGGTTAGGATTGATAATGACCGGCTCGATCTCGATGTGAGTTGTGATGGAGGGGGTAGTCGTTCATGATGAAAACTCCTCTAATAAGGCTAGGTGATGAAACAGATCCTCTGGTGATGGATAGCAAGTTAGCCAAAACTGAGCTATTTGATTCCATTGAGCGTCAGACAGCTCCCAACACCGATACGAGTGCCGGGTCACGCAAGACTGTGATTGGGTCTTGCGGAATCGCCTAATCCCTTGATGTAATGGGATTTCCAGGCTACACATCCATCGAATAAAATGCGATGTACTCATTATAGGCTCATTTTTGGCTCTGTCAAGATATGAGCAAAAGTAATCCATTTGTGAGTAATTCTTGACTCATCACCGGGACATCGACAGGAAGGAGATTGATAACCGTGGCAGCAACACTCAAGGCCTCCATTGAGGGGCTTCGACAGGTTGATTACGCACGACGGTATAAGGGTTGGCTCAAGTCATCCTCCGAGTGGTGTGAAGCGGCGTCTACCTCCGCCGCAACCTTGAAACGGTTTTGGCGGCGGTTGCCGGTGCGATCGCAAACCTTTGTCGCCATCTGTGAGGCGGTGGATGTGTCTTGGCAAGAGGTGGTGGCCGTTTCTCCCGCTAGCGACAGTCCGCACCCTTGCACGGCCCATCCCCCGAGGTCTCAGGCGGAGGCGGGACTTTCAACAACACAGTCAACGGCACAGTCAACGGTTCCTGTGGCGGAGGTTTCTAGAGAGCGCCATTTGGATTTTTTCGCCTATGATGAAGCCTGGGTAGGACGGGAAGCGGTTTTGGCTCAGTTAAGTGAGCAATTACAACAGTCTTGCCGTCTGCTGGTGTTATTGGGGATTACGGGGATTGGTAAAACGGCTCTCGGGGAGCGACTGGCCATCTCGTTATATCCACAATGGACGGGGGAACACTGGCAACAGTTACTACGGGAAAATCTGGATAACGATCGCCAGCCCCATGACTTTATCAGTGTTGCCAGCCGTTGGTGGGAACATTGGGGCTATCCCCTAGAGGGGGCAAAAGATGGACAAATGCTCGTCGATCGCACGGCTCAGTATTTCCTAAATCAGCCCCTGTTGCTCATTATTGACTCCTTAGAAAGGATGCTCCAAGGCAATGAAGAGGAGGGCTGGAGCGACTTTAAAGACCCGTTATGGGCGATGTTTTTTGAGGCGGTGTTGGCGGCCCCCATCTGTCAGGGACGGATTATTCTCACCTCTCAAGATTTTCCCGGCCAACTCCCGGCACGATATAGCAATTTTTGGACCTGTGAATTTCTCGGGGGACTGAATGAAACGGAACAGTTAGCCTTATTTGCTAAGGCGAATCTGGATCTAACCCAAGAGAGTCAGAACTATCTGCGACGGATTGGAGCTGCCTATGAAGGGCATCCTCTGGCGTTGCGGGTGATTGCTGGGGAAATCTCAAATGCTCCTTTTTTGGGGAATGTGCGAGCCTATTGGAACAAATATGGTCAGGACATTGAGGAGGTAGAAACGGCGATCGCCCAAGCCAGGATGGGCCAAACGACCTCGGCGAGAGATCACTGGCAACTCCATGACTGTACTCGCCTGTTACGGATGAAGGTTCGCGATCGCCTCGAACAAACCTTTCGACGCTTAAAGCAAGAAGCCCCAGCTGCCTATATCTTGCTCTGTGAAGCCTCGGTTTATCGTTGCCCGGTGGCGGAATCATTCTGGCTCTCCCATTTGGAGGATTGGGAGTATAGTAAAGCGGAGGCTCAACTGGCGTTAGATATTTTGCGCGATCGCTATTTGGTGGAGGAAATCACCGAGGGCGATCGCCTCTTGTTGCGCCAACATAATCTGATTCGTAGCGTTGCCCTGAGTCATTTGCAAGGGTTAGATTGAGAAGATGGGCAACCTCTAGGCGGACTCATAACTCCATGATGGGCAGACCGTGTCTCAGGAAATTTCTCAGTCTGTATTTCGTCAGCAACTTTTAAAACGGTTACAGCTGACCCCTGCTAGCTTGCGACGCATTTCTCCTCGAAGCCGCCGCAGCCAATATCGTGCGGCTCTCAACTGGCTGATTCACTATGATCCCCCCTCCCCCAACTCCAACTTAGATCAGGTGCGTGGCTATCTTGAGGCCTTTCGCCATTTGAGGGAAGTGGAAGATTGGCGACGCTGTCAGGAATTGTTAGTTTTACCCTTAGATTCATTAACCGGGGAACCCCTACATAAGCAACTAGAGATTTGGGGCTATTATCAAGAACAGATGGAGATGTATGAACCCCTCTTGGGTCAAGGGGATGCGCTCCTGAATTTGGTGTGTTTGGAGGGGTTGGGCAAGGCCTACTCCTGTTTGGGAGATTATACTCAGGCGATCGCCTATCACCAACAACATTTAACCCTGGCTCTACGGCTGGGGGATCAGCAAAATGAAGCCATTGCCTTAGGAAATTTGGGCTTAGAGCATTACTATTTGGGGGAGTATGACCGGGCGATTCGCTATTTTCAGAAGGGTCTGAAGTTGGCCCAACGTTTGGGCGATCGCGCAGGAATTGGCCAGGCTTTGGGAAATTTAGGCCTGGCCCTCCATGAACAAGGGGACTACGAGCAAGCGATCGCCTATCATCAACAGGATTTAGCCATTGCTCAGGAGTTAAATGACCGTCGAGGGATGGGTCAGGCCCTGGGAAACTTAGGATTTGCCTATTATGCCTTAGGGGATTATTCCCAAGCCCTCGGCTATGAGGAACGCTATCTGGATATCTCTCGCAAAATTGGCTTTCGCGAAGGCGAGGCGATCGCCCTGTCGAATATGGGCGAAACCTATGTCTGTCTGGGCCGTTATGAGGAGGCCACTGAGAGTCTGCAACGAGCCTTAGAGATTGTTCGGGAGATTGGCGATCGCCATGGGGAAGCCGAGGGCCTAAAAAACCTGGCGGAACTGCATCAACATCTCAATAACCCAGAGCGGGCGATCGGCTACTGTCAACAAGCCCTGAGCATTGCGAAAACCTTGGAAATCCCTCTGACTCAAGACTGTGAAGCTCTCCTAGACTCTCTCCAGTCCGATGCCTATTCGAGTGGGTAGTCTAGTGGGTCGTTTTCCCTTAATCAGAGACAATTCAATCTACATCGGGGTGGCGATCGCTCTCCACGAGACGTTTAGCAATCTCAACTTTAGCGGCCAAAATCTCTGGAGTATCCTGATGTTCAACAGAGGTGTTGAGAATATCCATCGCAATCCCCACATCATTAATCCGATTAAGGGAATTAGAATAGCGAGAGGCTTCCCGAACTGTTGAGCGATACACAATCATAAACGTTGCCCCGATAAAGTTGGTAATAATCCCAGCCACCACCCCAATCGTTGCAACATTACTATTATCCGAATACACCCTTAGGGTCTCTCCATTAGATGAAGAAGACGAATCCTCGTTCTGACCCTCCATGACTTGTTCGTCTGACGAGACCTCAGGACTATTCCTAACGGTTTGAGACCCCGACAACGTCAGGGCTAGAGAGGCAAGAATGACCAAAAATCCCAAAATCATGACCACAACGCTGGTCATAAAAATAACCTGAACTTCCATTAAGTTCCGCTGATAGTATTTTTCTAAACTGGCATTCGCCATATTCCAGCTAAAGTTACGAATTTTGAGCTGAGCCTCCTCAATTTTTTCTTCCATCTCCTTCATTTTTTCCGACTGTTGCCGGTGCCAGCGGTCTAATCCATAGTAGATTCCCCCAATCACAAGATTAGCGAGACCTAAAACAATCGCAAAATAGAAACTATTGTTCAGGAAGTTAATCTCCCCTCTGATATCTGTTAGTTGTCGATTTTTTCGGGCAAGTTCTGCATCCAGTTCCTGAAAATTTATGTTTTGCCCTAGATAACGCAAGGTTATGTCATCAAGAGAAAACGTATCTTCAACGGAGTCAAATTCACGAATTTTGGCTAAATTCTCTTCCAAGGATTCGCGGCGTCGTTCAATTCGTCGCTGATAGTCACTCTGATATCCCTGTAATTGATTGATGTCTCGCGTCAGTTGGCGATTATCTTGGCTGAGCTGCTCGTTGTTTTCTCGCAGTATCTTATTTTCTTCCCGGAGTTGGGCAATTTCTGAAGTCAAACGGCCCTGTTCAGCAAGTAAACCCAGAATTTGTTCCTGTGCCTCGTTCAGTTCTGCCCCATCAGCATCACTGTCTAGTTCTAGCGATGGAGGGGTGGTAGCTAGGGCTTGAGGTATCTGTGAGGGTTGTAGTAGAGATGCCTGGAAATCTGCTGATTCCTCCTGTGCCCCCTCTTCCGTTCTTTGGGTGCGATCGACGGTTGCCAAAAGTTCTCGCAGGGCAATAAGCTCTCGTTTAATCTCCACATCTTCCGAGACAGCATCGCGATCGCGCACCAAGCCAGGCCGCACTAAACTGGTTCCCCCAAGAATTAAGCCAGATACCAAAAAGACGGCCGCCCATCCTTTCCAAATCCAAGTTGAATTTAATTGAGATGCCATAGGTTTAATCGGGAGGAAGACGAAGCAAGCCAGAAGGGAGACGATGAACGTCTTACGCGATGCTGCGGCGTTTACGAGCCTCCTTATAAGAGGTTCCTACATTGGTTAAACCCGCTTCAATCATTTGCCGTTCGAGGAGGGCAAAAAAGCGTTGGCGATCGCCCCCTCGAACAACGGCTTGATTATGGGCTTCTGCCAAACTAACGGGGTAGCCATAGCCCTTATAGACCTGTCCTAACATAAGGCTCAATGCGGCTTCAAGCTGGTCATCTAACGGGGTAGCCATAGCCCTTATAGACCTGTCCTAACATAAGGCTCAATGCGGCTTCAAGCTGGTCAGCGTCCTCTGCAACCCAGGCGGGAACATCCACCCGAGCAATTTCTGTCCCCACATGAACATAACAAAAATTCGTCCTCTGCAACCCAGGCGGGAACATCCACCCGAGCAATTTCTGTCCCCACATGAACATAACAAAAATATACAGTCTGTTCCGCCGGGTATAACCCCAACACCGGCAACGATGATTTCCACAAACAACTACGTTCCCCCGGCTGCAACAACCCCGCCCAAAAACTGGTATCTCGTAGGGGTTCCATCACCTGACAGGGGGCGCGTTTGGCGAGTACATCCCCTTCCGTGGGGGCAATATAAGGGCAATAACTCAAACAATTGGGTTGCTCAAAAGTACAGGCCTCTAACCGTAAGAAACTCAGGGCTTCACGGCTGCGGGAGGCACTGAGATAGCCCATCAGGGGAACCCCGACTCGTCGTATCGAGGAACCAGTAAATCAGGGAACCATCCACCATGGCCAACAGAGGTAAATCTGGATACTGGCGGCGCAACTCCACCCCCAACGTTGCCAACTCCTGAGCCTCAGACACGGCCCGCCGATAGCCCATCCATTCTTCTGTACGAATCCCCCATTGTCGCGAGGCGTATAAATCCTCCGGGCGATAGAACACCTCCGGCACACTATCGAGGACTGGGGCGCGATTTTGCCCGTAATGCAAGATCACTCGCCCAATGTTGAGGAGATAGCAATAGGCGATCTCATGCTGATTGGGGGCGATTTGTGAGCCATCGGTAGCGATAACGGTATGAGTGGAGGGGGGCCGTTGCAGAAGAATCCGACTTTGGAGGGGTTCAACGGGAGTGGCGGCCGAAAACCAGATGCGATCGCGCCATTGCTCCTGAGCCGCCACTAATTCCTCCTGATGCTCACAGGGGCAGAGTTTGTTAGGGACTCGGTTAAGCTCGGCAAAGACTCGAGCGACGGCTTCTTCCCGTAAATGTTCGCCAATACCGGGCAGGAGTTTTGTGACTTGGTTTAGATCGAGCATAGGTGGAAGAAGGGAACAGGGAATAGGGAACAGGGAACAGGGAACAGGGAACAGGGGGAAACAAGGGTAGGGTGCGTCCCGGCTCAATTAAGGTTAGGTGGGAGACCGCTCATCAGACTATCGAGGAACCAATAAATCAGAGAACCATCCACCATCGCTAACAGAGGCGTATCCGGGTGCTGGCGGCGCAACTCCACCCCTAACGTCGCCAACTCCTGAGCCTCGGACACGGCCCGCCGATAGCCCATCCATTCTTCTGTACGAATCCCCCATTGTCGCGAGGCATATAAATCCTCGGGGCGATAGAACACCTCCGGCACACTATCGAGGACTGGGGCGCGATTTTGCCCATAATGCAACACCACTCGCCCAATGTTGAGGAGATAGCAATAGGCGATTTCATGCTGATTGGGGGCAATTTGCGAGCCATCGGTGGCGATAACGGTATGGGTTGAGGGGGGCCGTTGTAGAAGAATCCGACTTTGGAGCGGTTCAACGGGAGTGGCGGCCGAAAACCAGATGCGATCGCGCCATTGGTTTTGAGTCGTCACCAACTCCTCCTGATGCTCACAGGCCGTCTCAAACAATCCCTGAGCCAATTCGAGCCGTTTCTGAGCTGCGACGGCTTCTTCCCGTAGATGTTCACCAATACCGGGTAGGAGTTTTGTGACTTGGTTGAGATCGAGCATGGGGGGAAGAAGGGAACAGGGAACAGGGAACAGAGGGAAACAAGGGTAGGGTGCGTCCCGGCTCAATTAAGGTTAGGCGAAGACCACTCGGCTAAAACTTGCCCGAACGCACCGCTTCGACAGCAATAGGGATGTTACGTGAACTTGCCCGAACGCACCGCTTCGCCAGTAATAGGGATGTTACGTGAAACGATGTAGAAGTTTTAACAGTTTTTTCGTGGTGCTGGTTAACTGGGTTCGTTTGTAGGCATCTGCTGCTTTGCGGATACATTCGGCTTGGGTGGGATAGGGATGAATCACGCTGGAGAGGGTTTTTAAGCCGAGTCCCCCTACCATCGCCGTGGTGATTTCACTAATCGATTCTCCCGCATGACGGGAGACAATTGTGGCCCCGAGGATTTTGTCTGAACTTTTCTCATGGAGAACCTTGAGAAATCCCTCCGTTTCCCCATTACAATTGTGGCCCCGAGGATTTTGTCTGAACTTTTCTCATGGAGAACCTTAAGAAATCCCTCCGTTTCCCCATCGGCGATCGCCCGATCCAAATCCTTAAACTCTATCTTAATCGTTTTGGTCTCAATGCCTTTCTCTTGCGCCTCTCCCTCATAGAGTCCCACATGGGCCACTTCCGGATCAGTATAAGTAACCCAAGGCATCACCAAGAACTGGCTCTGGGGTAAGCCTCCCGAAGCGCCCCCTGACCCAGAGGCTGATGTCATTACCACGGCGGAACTCTCGCTCAAAACCATGCAGCAGTCCGTCCAAGATCTAGAACAAACCGTGCGCGCTCAACGCTCCGCCTACCGTCAGGCTGAGTTGAAATACAAAGCGAAACAGCGCCAAGTCGAGTCCTATGAAAAACAGGCGGCGATCGCCCAACAACAAGGAGATAAAGCTGGGGCACGGTTAGCCATGACGCAAGCGATACGACTTGAAAAACTGTTGCCTCAAATTGGCGATCGCCTGCATCACGCCCAAGAGTTTTTACAAGCCTCCGAGGAACGACTGCAACGGGAGACGATTCAACTCGAAGCCTATCGCCTAGATGTGGAGCATCTCAAGGATATGGCTGAACTCGGCAATGTTCTCGATCCCATGAGCCAACTGTCTCGTCAACAGAACTTAGAAACGGCGCGATCGCACCTCGACGATGCCCGAGACCGCCTGGAACTGCAACGCCTCGAAGAACAAGCCTTAACAGAACTCTCCCAGACGCAACCGGGCGATATGGAGGCTGACTCAGAACACTATCACCTCAACGAAGAAGTCGAGCGCCGCCTACAACAGTTCGATCAGTCTCCCTAAGTCATTCGTCCCCCCTCTAACCCATGTCACAGATACAATCCGGGCCGCCCCCTATTGTCTATATCCTCCTCCTCGCCCTACTCGGCTTTGGTGGGTATTGGTTCTTTGTCCGCACCCCTGAAAACCAGTCAGATCAGCCATCCCTTCCCTCTGAGGGAGTCTCCGCCAGGAATGACCCATCAACCCCCCTCACCCCCAGCCAATTCACCGTCCCCGGAAGCCTTCCCAGCGGAACCCGCCTCAACCTGCAAGGCTCTACCGCCATGGTCTCTATCAATAGCGCCCTAAAACAGGGCTTTGAAGAGCAGTTTTCTGGAGTTGTGGTCACCACCTCGGCGACTGGGTCTGGAGACGGTATCAGCGCCGTTTTGTCCGGGAATGCTGACCTCGGGGCCTCCTCCCGTCCCCTGCGTTCTGAGGAACAGGCTCAAGGACTTGTCGCCGTTCCTATTGCCGAAGATGCGATCGCCCTAGTAGTGGGGGTGAACAATCCCTTTGGCCAGGGACTTAGCCAACAAGACGCCGTTGACATCTTCACCGGACAAATTACCAACTGGTCTGAAATTGGCGGCCCCGACAAACCCATTCGCGTCCTCAATCGCCCCCCCGTCAGCGGCACTCACCAAACCTTCCGGGAGGTCGTTCTCAACGGTAGCAACTTTGGCAACACTCCCAATATCACGACCCTAGAGCGAGATGCCACCACCCCCATGTTGCGGGCCCTAGGCAACGACGGCATCGGCTACGCCACCGCCGCCCAAATTTTCAACCAAAGCACCGTCCGTCCCGTGGCCATTGACGGCTTAACCCCCATGGCCGCTCAATATCCTTATCGGCGTAACCTTTACTACGTCTATAAAGACCCCGCCAACGAGACCGTTCAAGCCTTCCTTGGCTATGCCTTCTCCGACGCCGGACAAGCTGCGATCGCCCGGGCAGCACAAGACTAGCACCAGTCCTCATCCCAACATCCAGCAGCCGTTAACAAGCGTAACCCTAACTAGAAGCACTTGTATCGGCCAAGGTTCCCATGTTCTTGCCCAAATGCCCGCTCAAACGTCCACAGATTGCGATCGCATCCATGTTCTCAAGCCTACCCCTATTCTCCTGGTTTCTCATTGGGGCCGCCACCCCCATCCTGACCCAAGACAGCCCCGGGGGCTTCAACCCCCAACTCTGGTTACAACAAGCCCTACAAAGCATCCAAGACTTAGGGGGTCTAGGCATCCTCGCTTTTATTGGCCTGTATGTGATTGCGACTGTTGCCTTTCTCCCCGGTTCCATCGTTACCCTCGGCGGTGGAGTCGTCTTCGGGGTGGTTTTCGGCTCCCTCTATGTCTTCATCGGGGCTGTACTCGGCTCAACCCTCGCCTTTCTCATTGGACGCTATCTCGCCCGCAACTGGGTCGCCGGGAAAATTGCCAGTAACCCCAAATTTGCGGCCATTGACAACGCTGTCGGACGAGAAGGCTTCAAAATCGTGTTCCTAACCCGTCTATCCCCCATCTTTCCCTTCAACCTCCTCAACTACGCCTACGGCGTCACCAACGTCTCCCTCAAAGACTACGTTCTCGGTTCCCTCGGCATGATTCCCGGAACCATCATGTACGTCTACATCGGCTCTCTCGCAGGAAGCTTGGCCACCCTCGGAACCGGAGCCGCCACAGAAGATCCCCAAGCGGAACTGTTGCAACGTGTTCTACAAATTATTGGTTTCATCGCCACCGTGGCCGTGACCATTTACGTCACCCGCATCGCCCGTAAAGCCCTCACCGAAACCGTCGGCGAACAAGTCATCAACAGTGAATAGTTCCAATTCCCCTACTGCCTACTGCCTACTGCCTACTGCCTTTTCCCCCCATGCCTAACTCCCCATTTCACACCTTCACCATCTCCCCCATGGATGAGTACAACCGTGAACTCCTCCAACAAACCCATCCCGCCGATTGGGTAAATCCAAAACCCGCTGATTGCTACGATTTAGTGGTCATTGGCGGAGGAACCGCTGGATTAGTGGTTGCCGTTGGGGCCGCCGGATTGGACATTGGCCTCAAAGTGGCTCTGGTTGAACGTAACCTAATGGGGGGAGATTGCCTCAATACCGGTTGCGTTCCCTCTAAAAGCTTAATTCGCTCCTCCCGAGTGGTGGGAGAAATGTGGAACGCCCCCAACTATGGCATTGCTGCCCCTGAGAAAATTGATGTGGACTTCGCCGCCGTAATGGAACGGTTGCGAAAAATCCGTGCCGGGATTAGTCATCATGATTCCGCTCATCGCTTCGCCAAGGCTGGCGTGGATATCTTCCTGGGGAATGGCAGTTTTACTGGGAATCAAGCCATTCAAGTCGATGATGTCACCCTCAACTATAAAAAAGCCGTGATTGCCACGGGAGCGAGAGCTGTTCATCCCCAAACGCCGGGATTAGCCGAAGCGGGCTATCTCACCAATGAGACGGTGTTTAACCTCACCGAACGCCCCAACCGCCTCGCAGTCATTGGCGGTGGCCCCATTGGCTGTGAATTAGCTCAAGCCTTCCGTCGTCTTGGTTCCCAGGTGACACTGATTCATCGTCATCCCCATTTGTTGCATCGGGAAGATGCTGATGCGGCGAAGATTGTGCAACAGATCTTTATCCGGGAAGGGATTGAGTTAGTTCTCGGCTGTGAACCGGAACGGGTGGAGAAGACAGAAGCGGGGAAAGTCCTTCAGTTCAACCACAAGGGGGAGAAAAAACAGGTGGTGGTTGATGAAATCCTCATTGGTGCTGGGCGATCGCCGAATGTGGAAAGTTTGAACCTAGAGGCGGCTGGAGTGGCCTACAATCGCCGAGGGGTGGAGGTGAACGAGTATTTACAAACCAGCAACCCCAAAATTTATGCGGCGGGGGATATCTGCATGAATTGGAAATTTACCCATGCCGCCGATGCCGCCGCCCGGATTGTGATTCAGAATACCCTGTTTGCCCCCTTTGGCTTGGGACGACCGAAGTTAAGCAGTCAGGTGTTAATGGTGATGCGTCCGGCCCCATCCCCCATTAACCAGTACACTGCTTTTTTCATCTGGGTTTCTAATCAGGTCAAGTCAGCTTACCGCCAGTCTAGGGTATTTTTTGAGTGAATGGGTTACGCCATTAAGGATTATTTCCGGGCGTCGGGCCAGGGAAGTTGGGTATCTTGGGCCAGTCGTTGGGCGACGGCAGAGGCCCCCTCGCGGTTGAGGTGACTGGGATCGGCGAAGAAGTCGGGGCGATCGCGCCATTGTGCGGATAAATCCCGTACCCAAACCCCGGATTTTTGACCCTGTTGCTGCAAGAATTCCTGAAACCGACGTTCGTAGCGGCGGCGGGTGGTATCTAAATAGTCGTTGGTGAGGGGCAGATTCACCAAAATTAGGGGAATGTTGCGGCCCTGACAGAACTCAATCACCTGGTTAACGGCGTTCCCTTGAACGCCCCCAAGTGTGAAGTTGGCATAATCCCCGTCGTAGTCCCCCGAAACCCGAGGGAACTGCTGAAAATAGGTTTGGGGATTAAAGCGATCGCGGACAATGTGAAAGCCGTTGGAGTCGATATCTCGGCGGGAGAGAATCACCGGAACCTCACGCTCTCGGGAGCCATTATTGCGCAGTCGCTGATAGCCCGGGGAATTGCGGATGCGGCTAAAGGTGCGATCCTCGCGGCCACTGTTAAAGGCCCGAGAACCATCGGCCCAAACCATGACTTTGGGCAACTGTTCGGGGGTGAGTAACTCTCGCAGTTGTAGATTCACCACCTGAGCCGTGGCCCCATTAATCCCAAAATTAAATACCCGCACCCCCGACAAACCGCGACGATTGAGGTCAAATTGCAATCGCTTGGCATCCACCCCCTGCAAGCCTCGGGAACTGCCAATAATTAAGATTTCAGGAGGCCCTAGGGTGGCGACATAGGCTCGATAGAGGGCAAATTGCTCATCTAAGACCAAACTGTTAAAACTCGGGTGAGGCAGACGATTGCCGCTGTTTCCCGCCTGTTGCAGGGCGAAATCCGCATTTTGTAGGTATTCTTGTACCTTTTTCTGAGCAAAGGCCCGCTGGGGTGCGGTTAGAGGAACCGATTGCATGGCGGCCAGGGCCTCGGTCCAATATTGCACCACTTGATGCCAATCCTCGGGACTCGTGGCCTCTTGTGAGGCTTGCCAGGCCCGTAAGGCGCGATCGGTGCCCCGATTAAATAGCTCTAAACCTAGATCTTCCTCCGAGTCATTCTCTAACTCGCTCACCTCCACAGGGCGATCGAGACTCTTACGGTGCAGGGGAAAACTGTGCAACCCAAAACGACTCACCCCTAACACGAGTAGGAGGACAAGGATGGCGATCGCCAGGGGGCGAAGCCTGTGCCAATGGCGTTGTAATCGCTGTAACATCTTAGGATGATGGACTATTAAAAATGGACAATAAATCAGTCATAAACCCAGCTCAAACAAGTTTTAACCCCACAATTAGGTCTTATCGTATCTGTCTATTTTAAAAATCCCCCCCATCCTGTGTCAGTTGTGAATCCATCAACCGTCATGTTGAAACAATAAACCCCGCCTTGCCAGGGCAAAGCGGGGTCATAAGTTAAGCCATCACGAACCGATCCCAGTTAAGCCGTGGGATCATCCTCGTCATCGCTGTCATCTTCATCAAAGGAATCGGGATCAAAATCATCCTCGTCATCGCTGTCATCCTCATCAAAGGAATCGGGATCAAAGTCATCCTCATCATCCCCATCATCGAGATCCCCATCATCGAGAATCGCCGTTGAGCCGTCATCCCCATCCGGTAGGATGGCCGCCGACTCATCACTGACACTTCCCGTGAGGTTGTAGGCGCGAGCGGTGCGATCGTCCAAGACCACATCTTGGATCTTACTCTCATCGTCCACCCCATTGACCACAGAGTTGATCTCATTGATGTCCGCATCCGGGGCCGAGAAGTTTAACTCTTCATAGGCATTAAACCCAGTTCCGGCAGGAATCAAACGACCGATGATGACGTTTTCCTTCAAGCCACGCAACCAGTCCGATTTACCCTCAATTGCCGCTTCCGTCAGCACACGAGTGGTTTCTTGGAAACTCGCCGCACTAATGAAACTATCCGTATTGAGGGAGGCCTTCGTAATCCCTAACAGCATCGGCGTATACTGTGCCGGAGCCGCGCCGGTGATAGACATGGCTTCATTGACCTGTTCGACCTGACGCAGTTCAATCAACTCACCCGGTAACATGGTCGTGTCACCGCCATCGTCGATTTTCACCTTCGAGGTCATCTGACGCACAATCACTTCAATGTGTTTATCAGAAATATCCACCCCTTGGGATTGATACACCGACTGAACCTCATTCACCAAGAAGGTTTGCACGTTGCTAAAGCCCGTCAACGCCGCTTCATAGGTTCCCGAAGGCGCCAGATAGTCAAACCAGCATTCGAGGATTTCATGGGGGTTCGAGGGACCATCGGTGAGGGGTTCAGCTACTCCCACCCGTTGACCATCCACCACCAAGACATTATGCCCCGAGAGGGTGCGGTACTCCGAGACCGTACCATCATCTTCGACGATGCGAATCTCGACAGAATCATCATCCTCATAGATCACCTGAGCGGTTCCCGGACGACGGTTGAGGACGCAGGCCTCTTTCGGTTTACGGGCTTCGAGGAGTTCTTCAATCCGAGGTAGCCCCTGAATGATGTCTCCCGTTTTCGCCCGTTCAAACACCAGCAGCACCAGGTTATCCCCCCGTTGCACCAAGCTGCCATCATCCACATGGAGAATAGCACCAGGTGAGACGCGGTAGGGACGAGCATGGCGGAAAATCACTTCCTTGTCGTGGATTTCCACCACTTGTCCCGACTCTTCCAGGATGACCCCATCGGCAACGGTGGCACCACTGACGAGGAGATCTCCTTCCTTAACTTGAGGCGACGCATCCCCTAAGTCAACGGCAAAGCGATCGTCTTCGCTGACAATCAGAACCCGACGGGTGGCCTCAGTGCCCTCACGAATCCCCCGCACCATGCCCGGATTACGGCAGGCGATTTCTGTACGAGCCACCACAGATCCCGGCTCGATTTGGTCGCCGTCTTGGACCAATAAACGGGTACTGGTGGTACTGGTAAAGAGGGGGTCAACGTTGGTGTTTTCCCGGCGCACCGTCAGGGATTCGATGACCACCAATTGCAGGCGCATGGCCTCATCATCCTCCTCATCGGGGACGAGTTCGATGTCCGCTTCCAGGTGACGCGCATCGCTGCCAATATCGAGAATCAATTGGGTGCGGATGAGTTCCTGCCCTTCGACGGATTTAATCCGTTCCCCATCTTTAAAGGGCAACATCCGCTGGACGGGGCGCAGGGCAATGGGGAAGGCGTTTTCCTGACCTTCCGCCGGTTGCTGGCTGGGAACCGAGGGGGTATCTGGAACCTGGAACTCCTGAACTGGACGCAGCAGCACCCCAGTTCCTTCGGGGGTGGTGACGGATTCCACGAAGCACAGGGATTCAGCGACTAATCCGGGGATAATTTCCTGGCCGGGATGCACCAAACTCTGTTCGGGAACGCTGAGTTTATCGTTGCTGCTGAGGTCGAGCAGGTGGAAGTCCCCGGCTTTAATGGAGATTTCCCGCAGAATGTCGTTTTTCTGGACGACTTCAACAATCCCACTATTCTGACAGTAGATGTCTTTGACGACTTCCGTGCCCGCTTCGACAAAGTCCCCATCCTCGACTTCGAGAAGGGAGATGTCTTTGTTGATTTCGTGGGTTTCCTCGGGAATCCAGATCATGGTTCCCCCTTTGGTAATCTCGTAGCCGGCTTTACTGCCTTTGCCCCGTTTGGCGACTTCGATATCTCCGTATTTGAGAATCCCCCCGGTGTGGGTTTTGTACGTGTCGTCAATCAGTTCAGCCACCACCTGACCATTGCGCACTTTGGTGCCGGGTGTGGCGGTGAGGGTAAATTCTTGCCCCTGCTGCGTTGAGACGATGTAATGGTCCCGTCCTTGGCTGGTGACGGTGGTGACTTTGGCGCTGTCAAGACGCACGGAGGCGGTGATGATATCCACCTCTTTGGGAATCAAGGGAGTCGCAGCCAAGCCCGATTCACCCACATCTTCGGAGGAGGGCAACTCATCTTGGGGCAGCCGTACGATTCCCCCAGTTTCACTGGGAGTTTCGGTGACCGCCAGAACATCTCCGGCTTCTACCGAATGGCCGTTTTTCACGACGGGACTCGCCCCAGGAGGTAGGTTATAGACTTCCCCTTTCAGCACCCACATCAGTCCACCGCGAGCGGCGATGATGGTGGTGTTACCCTGACGGTCTTTTTTCTCCTCTGGGATGACCCCGGCATATTTGACTTCCCCGCCAATATCCGTGGCCACGTCTTTGGTGGCTTTTTCAGTGTTCTTACGGGTGCGGGCGCTGCCGATGGGAACTTCGGCGATAAATTGGTCAGCACTGACCTTATCCCCATCCCGGATGATTAGGGTTGAACCTTGGGGGAGGGAGATGCTGTGGCGTTTGCCTTTACCGGTGGGTTCGATGATCAATGATTAGGGTTGAACCTTGGGGGAGGGAGATGCTGTGGCGTTTGCCTTTACCGGTGGGTTCGATGATCAAGTCCCCTGCTTGTTCCACCATGTAGGCTTCTTCCCCATGGCGTGTCCGGTAGGGACGAGCGGTGAGGTCTTTGCTGTAACGAGCGGTTCCGTCAAAGGGTGCTTTAGCGGGCCGGGCCACTTCCCCGGTGTGTGAGGTCTTTGCTGTAACGAGCGGTTCCGTCAAAGGGTGCTTTAGCGGGCCGGGCCACTTCCCCGGTGAAGACCCCACCGGTGTGGAACGTCCGCATAGTGAGTTGGGTTCCCGGTTCACCGATACTTTGAGCGGCGATAATCCCCACGGCTTCACCCAGGTCAACCAGTTCGGCGTGGGCCAAACTCCAGCCATAGCAATGTTGACAGACGCTACGGGCTGATTCACAGGTGAGGGGCGATCGCACCCGCACTTCCACGAGGCCAGCGGCGACAATGGCATCGGCCAGTTCCTGACAAATCACCTGATTGCGGCGAGACTCGATGACCTCTTCACAGCCTTCATGGCGATTGTGGACGGAGACCGAAATCAGTTCCCGAGTTTTGGGGTGATGCACATCTTCGGCCAAAACCCGACCCAACAGACGAGTTTCTAAGGGAATGGAGACCCGCTCCCCACTACGCATACTTTGCAAGGGGATACTGCGCTGGGTTCCACAGTCAAGTTCCCGAACAATGGTGTCCTGGGACACGTCTACCAGACGACGGGTAAGATACCCTGAGTCAGCGGTGCGTAGGGCGGTATCCACCAGACCTTTACGGGCACCGTAGGAGGAAATAATGTACTCAGTAACCGTCAGACCTTCCCGGAAGTTCGTTTTAATCGGTAAGTCGATGATTTCCCCTTGCGGGTTGGCCATCAAGCCCCGCATTCCCACCAACTGACGCACCTGGGAGATATTCCCCCGCGCCCCGGAGAAGGCCATCATATACACGGAGTTGAGGGGGTCACTTTGTTTGAAGTTGGTGACCACGTCATCTTTAAGTTCTTCGCTGGTGGTACTCCAGGTGTCAATCACTTTCTGGAAACGCTCCACCTCGGTGATTTCACCTCGGGTATAGCGAGCCTCAGTGACATCAATTTCTTGTTGGGCGGTAGCCAGCAATTGCGGCTTCGAGGGAGGGATTTGCAAGTCCTCAATACTGATGGACACCCCAGCCCGGGTGGCATAGCGAAAGCCCAGGTCTTTGAGGTGGTCAGCAATTTGGGCGGTTTTTGCGGTTCCATAATAGCTGAAGGACCAAGCAATCAGGGAGCGCAGTTGTTTTTTATCGACGACTCGATTGTAAAAGAGCATAGTCTCTCAACGTTGACGGCTGTGATAAGGGGGAGGATACGGAGAGCAGCGGGGCGAGGGGTCGTCCCGCCGCTTGAGAAGGGCTGGCTAGGCTAGAGCTTCTCGGATGGCTTGGTTATAGATAACCCGCCCTGGGGTGGTGTAGGCATATTGGGCGACGAGTTTTCCATCGGCGTCGAAGCGTTGGCGACTGTACTGATACCGTTTTAAGACGCTGCCATCGTCGAGAGTCTGTTCTTCGATGAGGGGGTCGTCGCCATTGATGACGATTTTGTCTTCGGGACTCAGACGCACCCAGACGTATTTGTGCAGATGAACCAAGCCCCGTTCATGGGCAATAATCAGATCCTCAGGGTTGGCAAAGGTCTGTTCCTGCTTGTCTTGAACGGTGGGGTTCTCGGCGGTGAGGTAATAGCACCCCAAGACCATGTCCTGACTGGGCGTTACGATGGGTTGTCCGGTGGCGGGGGAGAGGATGTTGTTGGAGGCCAACATCAGCAGCCGCGCTTCGGCTTGGGCTTCGAGGGAGAGGGGGACGTGAACGGCCATTTGGTCTCCGTCGAAGTCGGCGTTAAAGGCCGGACAGACGAGGGGGTGCAGTTGAATGGCACGACCATCGACGAGAATTGGCTCGAAGGCCTGAATCCCCAAACGGTGCAGGGTCGGTGCCCGGTTAAGCATGACCGGGTGACCTTCGATGACTTCTTCGAGAACATCCCAGATGTTAGGGTCGTTGCGAGAAATCAGTTTTTTGGCGGCTTTGATGTTGTTGACGATGCCTTGACGAATTAAGCGGTGAATCACGAAAGGTTGGAACAGTTCGATCGCCATCTCCCGAGGTAAGCCACATTGGTGGATTTCCAATTTGGGACCGACGACAATTACACTCCGTCCGGAATAGTCCACCCGTTTTCCGAGCAGGTTCTGACGGAAGCGACCTTGTTTCCCTTCAATGATATCGCTGAGAGATTTTAAGGGACGATTATTGGCGCCGACGACGGTGCGTCCCCGTCGTCCATTGTCGATGAGGGCATCGACGGCCTCTTGCAACATCCGTTTTTCGTTACGGATGATAATTTCCGGGGCCAAAATCTCCTGTAACCGCGCCAGTCGGTTATTACGGTTAATGACCCGACGATAGAGGTCATTGAGGTCACTGGTGGCAAAGCGTCCGCCATCGAGCTGCACCATGGGGCGCAAGTCAGGGGGAATCACGGGGATAGCATCGAGGACCATCCATTCGGGGCGAGCGCCGGTGGCGATGAAGTTATCAATCACCCGCAGCCGTTTGATGAGTTTGGCCCGTTTTTGCCCTTTGGAGTTGGAAATATCCTCCCGCAGCTTCTCAGCGACGGCTTCGAGTTCCATATCCGCCAGCAACTGCTGGATAGCTTCGGCGCCGATGCCCACTTCGATGCCTTCGAGTTGGGAATCTTCGTCATAGAGCTGTTCCTCGATTTCCATCCATTGGTCTTCGAGGAGCAGTTGTTTGTAGGCCAAGTTATCGGCGTTGCCGGGATTCAAGACCACATAGGCGTTGAAATAGACGATTTGCTCCACATCTCGTAGGGGCATATCCAGCAAGATGGCCATGTAACTGGGAATCCCTTTGAGATACCAAACATGGGTCACCGGGGCGGCTAGTTTGATATAGCCCATGCGGTGACGACGCACGCGGGATTCGGTCACTTCTACGCCGCAGCGTTCGCAGACAATGCCACGGTGACGAACTCGTTTATATTTGCCGCAGTGACATTCCCAGTCCTTGGCGGGGCCGAAAATGCGCTCACAGAATAAGCCGTCCATTTCCGGTTTCAGGGTGCGGTAGTTGATGGTTTCAGGTTTGGTGACTTCACCAACTACCTGGCCGTTGGGAAGAGTCCGTTCTCCCCAACCACGAATCCGCTCCGGGGAGGCGATGGCGATTTTGACGTAATCAAAGCGCTGTTCGACTTTTGGCATCGTTTTGGGTACTCCGAAGGTTCTCTAGTCTGTGGGATGAGGGGGGGATTGACCTCCGCTGACTCGGTAGCTCCCTAAATAAGGAGCTGAAGACAACGGAGGGGGGGCAGGGTTCAGGGGGCAGGGTTCGGGAGGAGATTAATCCTCGTCGTCTCCTCCTTTGGACATGGATTCGTAGGTGGGACGGTTGGGGGCGCGACGGCTGGAGACATCGGACATCAAGTCTACTTCAGCGTCCACGCTGTTACCATCTTCGGCGGTTCCCACTTTATGGACGGCAATGTCCAAGCAGAGGGATTGCAGTTCTCGCATGAGCACTTTGAAGGATTCTGGGGTTCCCGGACGAGGAATGGCTTTCCCTTTGACGATCGCATTCAAGGCTTCATTCCGTCCCTGCATATCGTCGGATTTGACGGTGAGCAGTTCTTGCAGGGTATAGGCGGCCCCAAAGGCTTCGAGGGCCCAAACCTCCATTTCTCCAAACCGTTGTCCCCCTTGTTGGGCTTTCCCACCCAAGGGCTGCTGAGTCACCAAGGAGTAGGGTCCAGTGGAACGGGCGTGAATCTTATCATCGACCAAGTGAACCAGTTTGAGCATATAGGCTTTGCCCACCGTTACCGGCTGGTCAAAGGGTTCGCCGCTACGTCCGTCATAGACCTGAATTTTCCCGGCATTTTGGGGGTTATAGACCCAATCTTTACCGGTTTTCTCCCGCGCCTGTTGCAGCTTGCGGTTGACGGTTTGCCGCGATTGGTCGGTTCCGTGCATTTCGTCGAAGGGAACCATTTTGAAGCGGGCGTTGAGGTTATCACCGGCCCAGGCCAACATACATTCAAAGATTTGTCCCACGTTCATCCGGGAGGGAACCCCCAGAGGACTCAAGACAATGTCTAGGGGCGTACCGTCGGGGAGATAGGGCATATCTTCCTGGGGCAGAATCCGGGAAATAATCCCTTTGTTGCCGTGGCGACCGGCCATTTTGTCCCCGACTTGGATTTTCCGTTTCAGGGCCACATAGACGCGCACCACCATGTTGGCACCGGGGGGCAGTTCGTCGCCCTGTTCCCGAGTAAAGACCCGCACATCGACGACACGACCTTTTTCACCGTTGGGAACCCGCAGGGAGTTATCCCGCACATCCCGCGCTTTTTCCCCGAAAATAGCCCGCAGTAGTTTTTCTTCAGGGGGTTGGTCGGATTCTCCTTTGGGGGTCACTTTCCCGACCAGGATTTCTCCCGATTCGACCCAAGCCCCGATTCGGATAATGCCGCTTTCGTCAAGGTGTCGTAATGAATCTTCACCAACGTTGGGAATTTCGCGGGTGATTTCTTCGGGTCCCAGTTTGGTTTGCCGGGCTTCGATTTCGTATTTCTCGATGTGGATACTGGTGTAGACATCATCGATGACCAGGCGCTCACTGATGAGGATGGAGTCCTCATAGTTGTAGCCTTCCCAGGGCATATAGGCCACGAGGATGTTTTGTCCCAGGGCCAGTTCTCCCCCTTCGGTGGCGCTTCCATCAGCCAAGACTTGTCCAGCTTCGACCTCATCCCCTTCAAAGACGATGGGGCGTTGGTTAAGGCAGGTATCTTGGTTGGAGCGTTGGTATTTTTGCAGTTCGTATTCGATGATTTGCGGTAAGCCGTTGCTTTCGCTCTCCTCGACGGTGGGACGCACGAGAATGCGCTCGGAATCGACGTAGGTGACAACGCCAGGGGTACGGCTAACGATGACCATCCCGGAATCTCGGGCGGCTTGGGCTTCGAGTCCGGTTCCCACCAGGGGCCGTTCGGGCCGCAGCAGGGGAACCGCTTGACGCTGCATGTTCGATCCCATCAGGGCACGGTTGGCGTCGTCATGCTCAATGAAGGGAATCAAGGAGGTGGCGACGGAGATAATCTGCACTGGGGAGATGGCCACGAAGTCCACCTGATCTGGGGTGGTGGTGGTAAAGTCCTGACGGTAGCGCACGGGAACGAGATCCCCTTGGATGTAGCCTTCGGGGTTGATGGGGATGTCTCCGGGGGCAACGCGCAGGTCGTCTTCTTCGTCGGCGGTCATGTAGATGGGGGCGTTCTCCCGCATGACGCGACCATTTTCGACGCGGTAGTAGGGGGTTTCGATGAAGCCATAGCTACTGACGCGAGCGTGGGTGGCGAGGGAGCCGATGAGTCCGGCGTTGGGACCTTCTGGGGTCTCGATGGGACAGATGCGTCCGTAGTGGGAGGGGTGAATGTCGCGTACGGCGAATCCAGCCCGCTCTCGGGTGAGTCCGCCGGGGCCGAGGGCAGAAATCCGGCGTTTGTGGGTCAACTCAGCCAGAGGGTTGGTCTGGTCCATAAACTGGGAAAGTTGACTGGACCCGAAGAACTCTTTAATGGCGGCTACCAGGGGTTTGGGGTTGACCAGGGAAGCCGGGGTGAGGGTGTCGGAGTCGGAGACGGTCATCCGCTCTTTGATAATCCGTTCGAGACGGTTGAGACCGACGCGGACTTGGTTTTGCAACAGTTCGCCGACGGAACGCACCCGGCGATTGCCCAGGTGGTCGATGTCGTCGACTTGCCCCATGTCAAATTCGAGGTTGATGAGGTAGTCAACGGCGGCGAGGATGTCGTCGGAGGTGAGGACTCGGGTACTGTCGGGGACGTTGAGCCGCAGTTTTTTGTTGAGTTTGTAGCGCCCAACTCGTCCAAGGTCGTAGCGTTTGGGGTCGAAGAAGCGGGACTCGAGCAGGGACAAACCGCCGGAGACCGTGGGGGGTTCGCCAGGTCGCAGTTTGCGATAGAGTTCCATCAGGGCATCTTCTTCGCTGAATTGCCCTTCTTTTTCGATGGTTTTCTCGAAGAAGTCGTAGTGACGGATGCGATCGCTAATCTCGGTGTCGGAGAGTCCTAGGGCTTTGAGTAGGACTTGGGCTGAGAGTTTGCGGGTTTTGTCGATACGGACCCAAACGAGGCCGTTACGGTCGGTTTCAAATTTCAGCCAAGCGCCTCGGTTGGGGATGAGGGAGGCGTTGTAGGTGCGGCGACCGTTTTTGTCGACGTCGGATTTGTAGTAGACGCCGGGCGATCGCACGATTTGGTTGACGATGACCCGCTCAGCGCCGTTAATGATAAAGGTTCCCCGTTCGGTCATCAGGGGCAGGTCGCCGATGAAGACTTCTTGTTCTTTGATTTCCCCGGTTTCTTTGTTAATCAGCCGGGTGGGGACGTACATCTGCACGGCGTAGCTGCTGTCGCGGCGTTTGGACTCATCTACACTATATTTGGGTTCTTTAAGTTTGTAGTTACGACCGATAAAGTGAAGTTCTAGCTTTCCGGTATAGTCGGTAATGGGGGAGAAACTGTTAAGTTCTTCGATTAAGCCTTCTTCGAGGAACCAGCGAAAGCTCGATCGCTGGATGGCGACGAGGTCAGGCAGGTGAAAGACGGGGGCGGTACTGGTGGTGGTCGTTTGTAGGTTAGTCATTCGTCTTCTTTGTCGGACTGTTGGGATGCGCTAAAGACGTGGAGTCTGGACCCAGGTTTGCCGCCTTCGGCGCCGCACGGCAAATCGAGGTTTCAGGGCGTGAAACCTCGGTCGAAGGTTGAAACAGGCTTGTGGGCGTGGCCTGGGTGAGCAGATTGTGAGTCTGTCGGACGTGGGATGCCGACTGAGGCTCGACTGGATAATCGACGATTCAAGTAAAGTCCAGAGCTTGGCATTCGTTTCGGGGTCTGCGGTTGCGCGTGCGATGGGATCGGGGTCTATCTTGGGCAGATAGGCTGGCTCGGGTTCAGAATCGTCGGTCTAAACCGGATTGAGAGCGAAGCAGGCGATCGCATTCTGCCGGGTTTGCTCGGCGAGGTCATCGAAGGACACCCCCCGCAGTTGGGCCAGGGTTTCGGCAACGTAGCGCACGAAGGCGGGTTCGTTGCGTTTGCCCCGTTTGGGGACGGGGGCGAGAAAGGGACAGTCGGTTTCAATCAAGAGGCGATCATCGGGGACTCTCTTGGCTGATTCTTGCAAGGTCTGGGCATTTTTGAAGGTGACGATACCACTAAAACTAATATAAAACCCCAGATCTAGAAATGCTTGGGTTTCTTCGGGGGTTCCAGCCCAGCAGTGCATGACACCCCGGGGCTGACCGCCCAGATCCCGAAACCGCTGGAGTTCTTCCACTAGGGCGCTGGCTGCGTCACGGCAATGGATAATCACAGGTAAGTTCAGGGCTTGGGCGATATTTAGTTGTCCCCGCAGGGCGGTGATTTGCTTGGGGCGGTTGTCGGCCTTGAAAAAGTCCAGCCCCGTCTCTCCGATGGCCACCACCCGACGATCCTCTTGAGCCAAACGACGAATTTCACTGGCGAGGTCTTCGGTCCAGTCTTGGGCATCGAGGGGATGTAACCCCACGGCCAAGGACAATTCCGGGACCCGATCAGCGATGGCCTGCGTCCGAGGAAATTCCTGCGGATGCACACATGAGTGAATCAGTTGGCTCACTCCAGCGGCTCGCCAGCGATCGCGAACTTGCTCGAAGTCCGCCTCGAAACGGTCAAAGTTGACGTGAACGTGGGTGTCAATAAGCGTCATGCGATCGGCTCAATGGTCTGCGGCCGCAAGAGTTACGCGGCGGCGGTGTTGTCTTGCTTCAGGGCTTTGGCTAGGCGCGCTTTCTTACGAGCGCCGGTATTGCTGTGCAGTACACCTCGTTTCACAGCCTTATCAATTTTGCTATAGGCCAGGTTCATACACTGCTGAACCTCTTCTAAGGCCTCGGAACTTGGATTACTTTGGTACGCGTCCACTGCGGCAAAGTACTTCTTCATCAGCGTGCGAATGGCTGACTTGTGAGACTTATTGCGTAAGCGGTTGCGCTCGTTGACTTGAATGCGTTTGATTGCAGACTTGATGTTTGCCACCGATTAACTCCCCTATTATACTTCAATTCTGTTAACGTTTGTTTGGGCGGTTCTTACCAGACATACTAATATAGCATCCCATTTGTGAGAAGTCGCGCTTTCTGAAAAAATCCGCGCTAAGCTGATAGGGTAATCAGTCGTAGGGGCGAACCTTTGTGGTCGCCCTGTCGTGGGGGCGAATCCTTGTGGTCGCCCTGTCGTAGGGGCGAACCCTTGTGGTCGCCCTCTGAACGTTTTATCTGGGGCAGACACGCGCGGAGGCATTCTGTAACATCTCATGCTGCGAATCATCACTGAGCGATCTGAAGCCGAGTCCGAGTTACGGCGAATCATGAACCGCACCCAGTCTGACGGGGTGCTCGAACAAGAAGCAAGCGTCCGAACCATTCTCAAGCGGGTTCGCCAGGAAGGGGATGCGGCTCTACTGAATTATACGAAAGAGTTTGACGGTCAAACCTTGACGGCCTCGCAATTGCGAGTGAGCGGCTCAGAACTCGATGCAGCCTATCAACAAATCCCTAAACAACTCTTAGACGCGATTCAGTTGGCGGTCAAACAGGTAGAAGCCTTCCATCGCCAACGGGTTCCCAAGAGTTGGGTCAACTTTGGCAAGGATGGGGTGGTTTTGGGGAAACGCTATACGGCGGTCGATCGGGCGGGAATCTACGTCCCTGGAGGTCGCGGTGCCTATCCCAGTACCGCGATTATGAATGCGGTACCGGCTAAGGTGGCGGGGGTTGAAGGACTGGTGATGGTTACTCCCCCCGGAACCGATTTACGGGTCGATCCGGCGGTGTTGGTGGCGGCCCAGGAAGCGGGAGTCCACGAGATTTATCGGGTCGGTGGGGCCCAGGCGATCGCCGCCTTAGCCTACGGAACCGAAACCATCGCGCCGGTGGATGTGATTACCGGGCCTGGCAATCTCTACGTGACCTTAGCCAAGAAAATGGTCTTTGGGACGGTGGGGATTGACTCCTTAGCGGGGCCTTCGGAGGTGTTGGTGATTGCTGATCATCATGCTAATCCCAGTCACTTGGCGGCGGATTTATTGGCCCAAGCTGAACATGACCCGATGGCGGCAGCGATTCTGCTGACCCCGGATTCGGCCTTGGCCCGTCAGGTGGTGGCGGCGGTGGAAGAGCAGTTGAGTGATCATCCGCGACGCTTGTGGACTGAGAAGGCGATCGCCCATTATGGGTTAGTGGTGGTGGTCGATTCCCTAGAGGAAGCCGCCGACCTCTCGAACCAGTTTGCGCCGGAACATTTAGAACTCGAAATTCTCGAACCCTGGGAGTTAGTCCCCCAAATTCGGCACGCGGGGGCGATTTTCCTGGGCTATTCCACTCCCGAAGCGGTGGGAGATTACTTAGCGGGGCCCAATCATACCTTACCCACCTCCGGCGCGGCCCGTTACGCCTCGGCCCTGGGGGTGGAAACCTTTATGAAGCATTCGAGTCTGATTGAGTATTCTCCCTCAGCCTTACAAAGCATGAGCGCGGCGATTCAGACTCTGGCGGATGCGGAGGGGTTACATTCTCACCGGGAATCGGTGCGCTTACGGATAGAACCTCAGGCGCCCCCGGATGATCCGACGTCTTAAACAATCCGACAAGACCATGGCAAGGCTTACGAGGGATTCCAGCGAGGTGTGATGCGTTACCAACGATGGTTTAGACAAGTTCCCCTATTGACGATGGCCTGGCTGGGCCTGATGGGCCACCCGGCCGCGGCCGAGCGGTTGGCTCATGCTCAAGACGATGGGATGGAGACGACCTATCGGGAGTATGTCACCCGCTGTCAGAAGGGGAGCGATCGCCAGGCGGTGGTGGCCTGTGAGAAGGCCTTGAGGCTGCGCCCTGATGATTTCATGACTTGGACGAATTTGGGGGTTCGCTTGGGGAATTTGGGGGACTATGAGGCAGCTCTAGAGGCTCACCGCCGCGCCTTACGGTTACGTCCCAATTATGCCCTGGCTTTGGCTAATCGCTGCGCCGATCAGGTGGCTCTCAACCGCTTTGTTGAGGCTAGCGCCTCCTGTGAGCGGGCCCTACAGGGGGATGGTCGCTGGGGGCAGTTGAGTCCGGCGATCGCCTGGTATAATCTGGCCTTGGCTCAACAGGGACTTGAACGCTATGACCGCTCCCGTGCCTCCCTTAACCGGGCCCTAGAGCTAGATCCGAGTTTAGCAGCGGCGTGGGATCGTCTCGGGTATGCCTGGGAAAGGTTAGGAGACTACGAAGAAGCGGTGAACGCCTATCGCCAGGCGGTGGAATTAGCACCTAATATCTCCGATTACCGCGAAAATCTTAACCTGGTACAGCGACGCTTACGATTTTAGAGATCACAGAGGAAATATAAAGGGAAACAAAAAAAATTCCCAGCCTTGATAAAGCGTGCTATGCTGGATAAAGAGATAGAAGAATTATCGGCCCTAGTGTTTGTTTTTGGTATTAACTGGTTTTCTCCCGTTTAGTCTGAGCAAGCTTCACTCCGAAATCTCCATCTCTGCACGCTGTTTGATTTTGGAGACCCTCGATGTCCGTTTACGTTGGAAATCTTTCTTATGAAGTCACCTCTGAGGATTTAAGTGACGTTTTCTCAGAATATGGGACGATTAAACGGATTCACGTCCCGACGGACCGTGAAACCGGTCGTATGCGGGGATTTGCCTTTGTGGAAATGGAGCAGGAATCTGAAGAAGCGGCCGCAATTGAAGCCCTAGATGGGGCGGAATGGATGGACCGTGTTATTCGGGTTAACCCTGCTAAGCCTCGCACTGACAAACCCCGGTACAACCGCCGTTAGGTTGATTTAAAGTCTTAGACGGTTAGCGTTTTCGCTGTGGATGGCACAGTGGACTAACAGGCTGTATAATTGCACTGAGTAGTTACACGGCTAACCACATCGTTGATGTCTAGTCGTCGACTAGGGGTGGACATGTTTTCACCCTGGGGCGGTATCCGTTAAGCCAATCGTTGTTTGAGGTTTCCTCATCCGGTTTGAGAGTTTAACGGTGCGCCTTTTTAAGAGGAACGGGAAAGTTTCCGAGCCTCTTTTTTTTCAAACTGTGAACTGTGAGTAGAAGGGAAGTGAATGACTCAAATTATCTTGGGTGATAGTGAACCCATCGAATCCGCATTACGTCGCTTCCGGCGCAAAGTCTCCCGCGCGGGACTATTTTCGGATATGAAAAAGAATCGGTGTTTTGAGACTCCGGCGGAGAAGCATAAACGCAAGGAGATTGCTCGTCACCGTGAGCGTCGTCGGTTCCGTAATCGTCGGAAATCCTATTAAGATTGATTGGGGGGTAAACATTAGTTTACTCCCCATTTTTTTGTGGTAGCTTAGAGGTTAAGAGCGGGGTCGTTTGAAATAGCAGGCGGTGGTAGAACGCTCGCTACGGCGACTGTCTGGCGCGTAGAGACAGGTGACCATCTCAAAGCCGGAGTCTCCCAAGTCTTTGATTTGTTGGGTGAAATTTTCATAGTCGGGGTCATTTTCTCGCGTGGCCGACACTGAACGATATTCCCAACGAATGGCTTGTCCGGTACGGTTGGGAGGGTTTCCTGGGGGCGAAAATTGCGCTGAGACGGGACGTAGGGACAGAAACAGTCCTAAGAGACTCAGACAGATAAAATTGACTAAAACAAGCCAAGACCAACGTTTACGATTCATTTGGCGATTCATGGAGATTCTCCGAAGACGATTGCAATGGTTTGGTTCACCCTAGATGATGCTTCGATACCGTTCGATCGCCGTTTGGGCGATCGCCGGCCAACGATAATGATGAGTGGCATAGGTACGTGCATTGTTCCCCCGTCGCTGACAGTTGTCTAAATTGGCTAAGGCGTCAATGAGGCGATCGCGAACCGACTCCATGGAACACTCCGCCACCCAGCCAGACTCTGACGCGGCCACCGCATCACAAATCTGGACGCGATCGGAAATTAACACCGGTGTTCCCACTCCCATAGCTTCGGCGACAGCGATGCCGAAGTTCTCATAATAGGACGGTAGCACAAACAAATCGGCGCGGTAGAGGAGGGCGGCTTTGCGATCGCCACTGACAAAGCCGGTGATGCGAGTCTGGGGGTGAATCGAGGAATTGCGGAGGCGATCGCCAATCATCTGTTCATAGGCGGGATCTTGAGGGTTACTCCCGGCTAAGACAAACTGAAACTCAATTCCCTTAGCGGCGACGGCCTCCAGGGCCGGAATCAATAAATCCAGGCCCTTTTTCGGTTCCACCCGCGACATAAACAGAACTAGGGGCCGGGTTGCGTCGACTCCCAACTCCTGACAAATCTCTTGCATCCGAGGCGGGGGTTCAGGAGGTGTAACTCCCAGGGGAATCACCCAATCGTGAGTTTTTACCCCGAAGCGGTGGGAAATTTTGGCTTCTTCGGGGGTAGTGAAATGAATAGCGGCGGACTGGGCCAGGTTTTCCCGTTCCAAAACCCTGGCATAGAGGTCTTTAAGGCGGGATTTTTTGCGTAAATCCGCTGGATCGAGGGTTCCTAGAGGCCGCAAGACATAGGGAACCCCCCGTTGACGACAAATCCAAGCCGAGAGGCTGCTAACGGGGGAGAAGAGTGCGTGAATATGGACGAGATCATAGTCCCTGGCGTGGTTCCACAGCCATTGAAACAGGGGAAGGGAGAATTTATAACGCCGGAAGGGAAAACAGCGACAATAGCGAATCTGGTAGCCATCTTGGGGGATGGCTTGATTGAGGGGAACATCAAGGGGATCTTGGCCTGAGTCGCCGTTGGAGTTGGTGGTGAGGAGAGTGACATCGACTCCCTGTTCCGCTAAGGCTTGGGAGAACCCTAAAATCATTTGACTCGGACCGCCATAGACTAGGGAAACGGAGGGGACAATTTGCAGAACTTTCATGGCGATCGCCGTCGTGGGAATAGAGAGATGTCCTGTTCTAGGATAGTGGAAACTCTCCCCAACTGGGGAAGTCGGTCAGTCCGGGGCGCCCGAGTCGCTAGTATGGGAAGATGTGGATGCGATCGAACCTGAACATCTGCCGCTTCTCACCCTCGTTAGCTATGGACGCTTTTAGATTTGCGATCGTCAGTGACTTACATATTGCCCTTCCTCATACCATTTGGGATAGTCCCCAGCGGTTCCATTTGGTGGAAGTCTCGATTCCGGTTTTGGAGACGATTTTAGATCGCCTCAACGGACTAGATTTAGAGTTTTTGCTGATTCCAGGGGATTTAACCCAACATGGGGAACCGGAGAATCATCGCTGGTTAGCCAAACGCTTGAAGGAACTTCCCTATCCGGTGTATGTGATTCCCGGAAATCATGATATCCCGGTGGCGGTGGCCA